>CADCUA010000661.1 GCA_902805755.1 uncultured Lysobacter sp. | reverse complement strand
TCAGGTCGGCGAGCTTCTGCCCTACCGCGTCGTCGCGCGACCAGCCGAACGTCGCTTCCGCCATGCGGTTCCATTCCACGATGAGGCCGTGCTCGTCCATGCTGACGAACGCATCGTTCGCCTGTTCCAGGATGGAGCCGTGCACCGCGGCGCTTTCGGCCAGCTCGGAGGTGCGCTCGGCGACACGCGCTTCGAGTTCCTCGTTCGCCTGCGCCAGTGCGCGCTCGCGCTCGCCGAGCGCATCGAGCATCGCGTTGAACGAACCGGCCAGGCGCCCGATCTCGTTGCGGGTGCCGGCCACCGCGCGCAGGTCGCGGCGCCCGGTCTTGGTGGCGTCGGCGACCTGCAGCAGCTCGCTGACGTTGCGGGTGAACCCGCGCGCGGTCCAGTAGGCCAGCGCTGCGCCGAGCACGATCGCGCCGAGCGCGTAGAGCATGCCTTCGTGTTCGACCTCGTCGAGCCCGCGCTCGATCGACTGCAGGCCTGAACCGAAGCGCGTCCAGCCAACGACACGGTCGTTCCAGATGATCGGTGCGGCGATGTCGGTCATTCGCGGCGAATCGACCATGACGCGCACACGCCCGGGGCCTTCGAGCATGTCGCGGCTCACCGGATCGGACAGGTAGTGGCCGATCTGCGCTGCATCGGTGTGCGCGAGCACGCGCCCGGACGGGTCGGTGATGATCGCGTACTGCAGTTCGGGATAGTCGCGTACGCCTGAGACGGCCTCCTGCAACGCCGCCAGATCGCCTGCGAGCACGTCGCCGGTCACATGGCGCGCCAGGCCCCCGGCGAGACTCGTGCTGCGCTGGATGTGCTCGGCGTGCAGGAACGCGCGCTGGCGCACGACGAGGTCCAGCACGAAGACGGCCATCAGCACCGCATGCACGAGCACCACCGTGACGATGAGCTGGCTGCGCAGCGAGCGGTCCTGCAGCAGGCGGCGCAGCATTACTGCGCTTCCTCGACCGGCCGGACTTCGCGTTCGAACCGGGCGATGAATTCGCGCACCGGTGCATAGGTTGCATCGGTGGCGGTCTCGAAGCGGCTCAGCTCCATGCGCTGCAGGATCGCGCGGCCTTCCGGGCTCCGGTGCAGGCCGACGAACGCGCGCCGCAGCGCGTCCACCGTCTTCGGCGGCAGGTCATCGCGCGCGACCAGCGAATTGTTGAGCAGCGCCGAGGTTTCCCATTTCACCTGCAGCTGGGCGGCGAGTTCCGGATGGTCCTTCTGGAACGCGCGCCAGGGCAGCGGCCAGGTGACGCCCGCCGAGGTGTGGCCGAGCACCGCGTTCATGATCGAGCTTTCCTGCGTGCGCACATAGCGGCTGTCGATCTGGCGGGGCACGTCGATGCCGTGCGTGTGCAGGAACCACTGCGGCAGCAGTGTCGCCGCCAGCGCCGTGGGCGCCGGAAAACTGACGCTCTTGCCGATGAGGTCGCGGGGCTCCCGGATCGCGCTGTCGCGGCGCACGAGGAACACGCCGCGGAAGTTCGCGTCATCGCCCATCTTCGCGAATACGTCATAGCCCTGATCCAGGCTTTTCAGCGTCTGGTACGGATTGGGCAGCGCGAGTTCAACCTGCCGCGCGGCCAGTTTGCGCTCGAACGCGGCGTAATCGGCCGAGGCTTCCAGGCGGAGGCGAACGCCGGGCACCTGCTTGTTGAGATGGTCCACCAGCGGCTGGTAGACCTCGAACAGGCGCTTGGGGTTATGCAGCGGATGGACCGCGAAAACGTATTCCGCCACCTGTGCGGTCGCGGGCGCCTCGCTGTAGCCGGGACGGTAAGCCGTGTCGTTATCGGATGAGGTGCAGCCGGGCACGAGCGCCGCCAGGAACAGGACCGCCACACCGGCGCGCATGCGGTGAAAAGCGCGCGATGCGCGGCAGTGGAGTCGGGAAAGGGTCACGGTCGTGGTCGATGCTGGCTGCGGCGGTAATGGCAGATGCAAGCACCGTGCCCCATGTCGTGCTGCAACGGCGTATCCCCGCCGGCATCTGTGGAGCGCAGCGCACTACCGGCGACAGACGCCCACCGTCGTGAGCGCGTCGGACCGTCGCACGTCTGTCTGTACCCGCCCCTGCTCAGCTCTTTGTAAGCGTCGCAATCGCCTGCAGCAGCTGCTCCGCATCGACGGGCTTGACCAGGTGCAGGTCGAACCCGGCCTCGTGCGACAGCGCGCGGTCCTGCGATCGTCCGTAGCCGGTGATCGCGATCAGGCGTGCATCCGCGCCCGCCACGTCCTGCCGCAGCAGTCGCGCCAGTTCATAGCCGGACATGTCCGGCAGCCCGATGTCGAGTACGTACAGCTGAGCCGGCGCCCGGCGTGCCTCGTCCAGCGCGGCGGCGGCGTTGTGGAAGACGCGCACCTCGTGGCCCTGCAACTGCAGCAGCAGCGCGATCGTGCGCGCGGCATCGGTGTTGTCGTCCACGACGATCACGCGCAGGGGCGCGCCTTTCGCGCGCGCCGCGCCACTGGCATTGCCGTGCACATGCGCGGCGTCGAGTTCGGCCAGCGGAATGGACACGGTCAGTTCGCTGCCGTGGCCCCGGCCGGCGCTGGTCGCGGTGATGCGCCCGCCATGCAGCGACACGACGCTGCGCGCAAGCGCGAGGCCAATGCCGAGCCCGCCCTGCGAGCGGTCCGGCCCGCGCGCGCCCTGGGTGAACAGGTCGAACACGTGCGGCAGCAACTGCGCGTCGATGCCGCTGCCGTTGTCTCGCACCTGCACGATCGCAACGCCCTCGCTGATCGCCAGTTCGAGATCGATGCGGCCGCCGCTTCGCGTGTACTTCGCGGCATTGTTGAGCAGGTTCGCGACCACCTGCACCAGGCGCACGCGATCGCCGTGCACGAGCACCTCGCCGGGCGGCATCCACACACCCAGCTGGTGGCCGCGCTCCTCGATCAGCGGATTGATCTGCTCGATCGCGCTGCGCACCACGGTCTTGAGGTCGATGATTTCGAAGTCGAACGTCACCAGCCCGCGCGTCACGCGCGAGACATCCAGCAGGTCGTCCACCATCTTGGTCATGTGGCGCGCCTGCCGCTGGATCACCTCGCCGACCTCGCGCACGCGCTGGGGATCGGCGGCGGTGCTGACGAGCACGCTGGCCGCGGTGGTGATCGGCGCCAGCGGATTACGCAGTTCATGCGCGAGCATCGCCAGGAACTCATCCTTCCGGCGCGATGCATCCTGCAGCATCTCCTGCGCCATCAGCTGTTCGTGGATATCGGTGCAGGTGCCCATCCAGCGTACGATCAGGCCGCGCTCGTTATGCACCGGCAGCGCGCGCCCGAGCACCCAGCGGTATTCGCCGGAGTGATGCCGCAGTCGGTACTCGATCTCGTACGGCTCGCCCGTGGCCAGGCTGTGACGCCAGACCTCCCATGCGCGCGCCTGGTCACCGGGATGGAAGAGCCCGTTCCATTCCGCACCGTCGGTCGAGCCCTCGGGCACACCGGTGTAGTCGTACCAGCGCTGGTTGTAATAGTCGTGGTAGCCGTCCGGCAGCGTCGACCACACCATCTGCGGCATCGCATTGGTGATGATGCGGAACTTCGCTTCGCTCTCGCGCAGGCGCGCCTGCATGCGCACCTGTTCGGTGATGTCCATTTCCGCGACGACCGCGCCGATCACCGTGCCGTCCTGCGTACGCACCGGCTTGGCCTGCAACTGCGCGGTGCGGCGCACGCCGGGGCGGCCGAACGGCTCGATTTCGATCACCGCGCGTGCATCCTCCTCGCCACGCAGCGCCCGGCTGATCGGCCAGTCCTGCATTCGCAGCGGCTGGCCATCGCGCTCGGATCCGTCCGCCCACCATGCCTTCCATTGCACGTAGTCATCAGGGCTCGAGGCCGCCGGTGTATCGCCCCACATCGCGCGTATCGCCGCATTCACGATTTCCAGCCGGCCATTGCGGTCGGCGTAGATGATGCCGACCGGCGCTGCGTCGAGCAGCGCATCCAGTCGCCGCGCGTGCATCTCCGCATCCACCGCAAGCCTGAGCGCGCCCATCTCGCTCTGACGCAGGGCATCCTGCGCCTGCTGGTGCTCGGTGACGTCGGTGCCCTGGACGAAAACCCCGCTGACGCCGCCATGGGCGCCCATGATCGGCTGGAACACGAAGTCGACATGGCGCTGGGTTGGCGCGTCAGCACCTGGTGGCTGGAAATGCACCGCCATGCGCGAGCCGACGAACGCCTCGCCGGTTCGGTATACGCGATCGAACAGGTCCAGGTACACCTGCTCGGCCAGTTCGGGAATCGCTTCGCGCACCGAACGGCCCACCAGGTCCTCGCGGCCGACCAGCCGCATGCACGCTTCGTTCGCCAGCTCGACGATGTGCTCGGGGCCGGACGTGACCGCCATGAAGCCGGGCGCCTGTCTGAACAGATGTTCCAGCTTCGCCAACGCATCGGCCTGCTGCCGCTCGGCCCGTACCTGCTGAGTGGTCTCGGCCAGCGTGCAGTAAATCCCTGCAACGCCGCCGCTCTGCTCGCGCACCGGGGTGTTGGAAAAGCTGAACCACGCCTCCTGTTCCACGCCGTCGCGCTGGATCACGAACCGCTCGTTTTCGCGATGCACCGCCTCGCCGGCAAGGCCCCGTGCAATCCAGGGCTCGATCTGCAGCCACGCTTCCCGCCACACCGACGAAAACGGTTGGCCCAGCGCTCCGGGATGCCGGTCGCCAAGGATCTCGGTGTAGGCCTGGTTGTACAGCATGCACAGCTCGGGGCCCCATACGAGATACACCGGCGCCTTGGAGTTCAGCGCCAGGTCCACCAGCGCGGGCAGCGGCTGCGGCCAGTTCTCCCGTGGGCCCAGCGTGGGGTTCTGCGCACAGGCACGCTCGAACCACGACCGGAAGTCATCGGCCGAGGATGTAGCGCACGGACCGGAACGATGCGCGCTCATGATCGCCTTCTCGCCACCTGCGTCGCTCCTGTCGAGGCCGCTGCGCCACGTGCGGGTCGTGGATGCGCATGCGGCATGGCGTACAAGTCCAAAACGTTAGGCGGCGCTCGCGAAGGAGACCGTGAAGCGGGGTCGCGACGCCTCGGGATCCTTCGGCATGGCTCCACGTCGCTTGCGGCTCGCGGGTCGTACCGCCGCTGAAGGTCAGGCGCTGATCAGCAGCGCGAGTGGATGCATACACCGCAGATGCACGCTTGCAG
>CADCUA010000660.1 GCA_902805755.1 uncultured Lysobacter sp. | reverse complement strand
GTGCGCTCGCCGACCGGCACACCGGCGTGGGTTGCGACCAGATCCTGACCGTCGAGGACGCGCTGCAGCCCGGCGCGGTCGCGCGTTACCGCATCTGGAACAGCGACGGCTCGCCCTCGCAGCAATGCGGTAATGGCGCGCGCTGCATCGCTGCCTGGCTGGTGCGCGAAGGCGTTGCCGGCGATGCCTTCATGCTCGACAGCCCGGCCGGCCGGCATGCGGTCACGCGCGCGGGCGACGGGCTGTTCCGCATCGTCATGGGCGTGCCCGAGTTCGTGCCGGCGCGCATTCCGCTGCACGGGTTCGACGGTACGCAGGACGAATACGTGCTCACATCTGACGGTGCTTCGCTCGCGTTCGGTGCGGTGTCGATGGGCAACCCGCATGCGGTGATCGAAGTCGACGACATCAACGCCGCGCCGGTCGCATCGATCGCACCGCGCCTGCAGGCGAGCGCCGCGTTTCCGCAATCGGCGAACATCGGTTTCGTTGAAGTCGCCTCGCGCGAACGCGTGCGCCTGCGCGTATACGAACGCGGCGCTGGCGAGACGCTGGCGTGCGGCAGCGGCGCGTGCGCGGCGGCGGCGGTTCTGATGCGGTGCGGGCGCATCGCGCGCGAGGTCAGCGTGGCGCTGCCCGGCGGGGAATTGCAGATTGCCTGGCCCGACGACAACGCACCGCTGTCGATGACGGGGCCGGCGGCATTCGTATTCGAAGGAGAGTGGCTCGATGGTCGACACTGACAAGCTCGGCGCGCATGAAATCGCCGCGTGGCTTCGGCGCCACCCGCGATTCCTGCAGCAGTTCCCGGACCTGGCGCTGACGCTGGTGGTGCCGCGCGAGCAGGGCTCGGCGGCGTCGCTGGCCAGCTACCAGCTGGAAGTGCTGCGCGACAAGAACCGCGAGCTCTCGCGCCGCCTGCAGGACCTGTTCGCGAACGCGCAGACGAACGAGCGCCTCGCGGTGCGCACGCACCAGCTCACGCTGTCGCTGCTGCGGCAGGAAAACGCGGCGGACACCGTGCGTGCGATGGTGGCCAGCCTCGCGGAGGACTTCAACGGCGACCTGGTACGCATCGTGCTGCTGCAGCCGCTGGACGGTCTTGAGCACAACGAATGGCTGCAGGTGATCGCCGCCGACGATGCGCGCCTGCAACCGTTCCGCGATTGCCTGGCGAGCGGGGAGCCGCTGTGCGGACGCCTGCAGCCGGAAAAACACAGCGTGCTGTTTGCCGAGCGTGCCGAGGAAATCCAGTCCACCGCGCTGCTGCCCTTGCCGGGCGTGGGCCTGATCGCCGTCGGCAGCCGCGACGCGAACCGATTCTTCCCGGGCATGGGCACGTTGTTCCTGCGCATGATGGCCGAGTCGTTCAAGCTCGCTTTGGCGAGGTATGGCCGCTGATGCGACGCCGCCGGGCGTGACCGGGCCGGCCGAAGCTCTCGAGCTTCCGCTGCCGGTCGCGCAGTTCCTGGAATATCTCACGGTCGAACGGCAGACCTCGGCGCATACGCTTGATGCGTATCGACGCGACCTCCTCGCGCTCGTGGCCTGGAGCCGCGCGCAAAGTGCGCAGGAAGTGCTGCAGCTGCAGACGGCGGACCTGCGTGCATTCATTGCCGCCGA
>CADCUA010000659.1 GCA_902805755.1 uncultured Lysobacter sp. | reverse complement strand
TATGCCGCTGACTATCAGGAGAAGGTGCCATCAGAGGGATACGCGCTTGATAAGGCGCGCCCGACGCACAGCGCCGCCACTCAGACGTCGCGCAGCAGGATCGGCCATGATCCGAGGCACGTGCGTCGTGTGACAGCGGGCCCTTGCTAAAAAAAACCGACCCCAGCTTTCAAACGACGCGACGCTCGCTACCTATGACCTTGGCAACTCGAATCGAGCGATATCGAAAAGCTGTTGCGTTGACCGGTTGAAGCGGCCGCTGCAAGCGGACATCAGGTTGTCGTCGCCAGCAGGCTGGACATTGGTGGCTCGAACCACGACCCAACGCTGTCGGCGCACGCAACGGCTGCTGACTATGTCCCGCGGAGCACACCTGTTCTCGCGAAGATGAAAGGACTGCGGCGTGGCGGGCGCCACTTCAGGCAGATCCAATGCACCCAGTCGCGTGCAAACGCAGACGCGCGTGCAGGTCGACGCGGTCGCTGATGCGCCGTTGCCAGACGAAGCGGTTGATGCGCCGCAGCCTGGGGATGGCGGTGCACGCGTTGCACAGTGGGCACGCGTGAGCGGATACGGATCGTAACCACGAGCGCGCGCCGGGGGACGCTCCTGCCCGGGCAAAGGCAGCATGCCCCGGAGGGTATCCGGGGCATGCTGTGCCAACAACGTAGGCGGTCGAACGACCCGCGGCTGTTTACTTCACGGCGAACGTCGTGCTGGCCGTCGACTTCAACGTATCGATCGTGGCAACCGAGGTCACTTCATAGGTCCCGACCGCGTTCGGGCCGCTGCCGGACGCCCACGACCACTTCGCGTAGCCGGCGCTGTCGGTGGTCACCGTGGTCACGACCGGCTTGCCGCCGCTCGGCTTGAGCAGGGTGAACTGCACCTGCACGCCCGCGATCGCCACGCCGTTCTTCGTTACGCGCGAGCTCAGCGAGATCGTCGAGCCGCGGGTGTACACCGCTTGGCTCGCGCTGAGCACCTGCGCTACCGCGGCAATCGCCTCGACCGCGTAGGTGGATGCGGCGTTCGCCGTGTGCGTTGCGCCGATCACGCTGCTGGTGCCGACGCCGATGCCGTAGCTGCCGGCGATCGCAGTGGTGGTGGACGTCACCGACAGCGTCGCGGTGGAGCTCGCACCCGGAGCCAGTGTCACGCTCGTGGCGCTCAGCGTGCCGGTCCAGCCGGTCGGGACGGTGCGTGCGAGCGCGAACGCGGTGTTCGCACAGGCGGCGCTGTCGTTGTTCTTCAGTGTGACGCTGTAGGTGTTGGCCGTGCCGGCGGCGACGGGCGTCGTCGGCCCGGTGACGGCGAGCGTCGGCGCAGCGCGCGTGCAGAGCGGGGCCGGCTCCGGCGCCGGGGCGGGCGCGATGGCAGGCTGGATCTCGTAGGCGCCGATGTCGCTCTTGACGCCGGCCGGGCGCGGCCGCACCAGGAAGTCGGTCGCGACTTCGACCAGCTGCGCGACCTTGTCGATCACCGGGCTGCCGGTAAGCGGCGTGGCGTCGAACGCGGCCAGCGTCATGTTCGCCAGCTTCGGATCCTGGCCGCAGATGCTGCCGGTCGGGCAGGTGTTGTTCTTGACCTTCCACAGCAGGTTGCCGGCCCACGTCACCGCGG
>CADCUA010000658.1 GCA_902805755.1 uncultured Lysobacter sp. | reverse complement strand
ACCGAATCCCCACAGCACGCCGATACCGCGCATGCCGTGGTGGCGGGCGCCGTCCATGTCCATGCGGCGGTCGCCGATCATCGTGCATTCGTCCGCACGCGCATCCAGGCGTGACAGCGCTTCGGCGATGAGCTCGGGCTTGTGGCTCAAGCTCCCGTCCAGTGTCGCGCCGATGACGTCGACGAAGCGATGGCCGAACGGCAGGCTCGCGATGATCCTGCGCGCATGCGGCTCGTTCTTCGCGGTCACCACGGCCAGCCGATGGCCGGCCGCGTGCAGCGCCTCGATGGTGTCGGGAATCCGCGCATACACCTCGTGCTCGGACCAGCCGATCGCGCCGTAACGCTCGCGATACAGCTCGACCGCCTGCTCTACCCGTGCAGGATCGCGCAGCAACGGCGCGAAACTGTCGCGCAGCGGCGGCCCGATCCAGCTGCGCAGCACCGCCTCGTTCGGCACCGGCTCACCCAGCTGCTCGAGCGCGTACGCCGCGCAGCGGGTGATGCCGATCTCGGAGTTGATCAGCGTGCCGTCGAGGTCGAACAGCAGCGTCGGCACGGTCAGCCGGCGCGCTGCTTCAACGCCGTCACCGCCGGCAGTTCCTTGCCTTCGAGGAACTCGAGGAACGCGCCGCCACCGGTGGAGATATACGAAACGTCGCGCTCGATGCCGTACTTGTCCACCGCCGCGAGCGTGTCGCCACCACCGGCAATCGAGAACGCCCGGCTTTCGGCGATCGCACGGGCCAGCACTTCGGTGCCCTTGCCGAACGCATCGAACTCGAACACGCCGACCGGCCCGTTCCACACCACGGTGCCGGCGTTGCGGATCAGCTCCGCATAACGCGCGGCGGTGTCCGGGCCGATGTCGAGGATCATGTCGTCCGGGCCGACCGCGTCGACGGCTTTCACTGTGGCCGGTGCATCGGCCTTGAACTCCGGCGCGACCACGACATCGGTCGGCACCGGGATGTCCGCGCCACGCGCCTTCGCATCGGCCATGATCTGCTTCGCGGTGTCGATCAGGTCGCGCTCGACCAGCGACTTGCCCACATCGAAGCCCATCGCGGCGATGAACGTGTTCGCGATGCCGCCGCCGACGATCAGCTGGTCGACCTTGCCGCCCAGCGAGGACAGCAGTTCAAGCTTCGTCGATACCTTGGAACCGGCCACGATCGCGAGCAGCGGTCGCGCCGGGGTGTCGAGCGCTTTCGTCAACGCATCGAGCTCGGCCATCAGCAGCGGGCCGCCTGCGGCGATTTTCGCGTGTCGGATCACGCCGTGGGTGGATGCCTGCGCACGGTGCGCGGTGCCGAACGCATCCATGACGAACACGTCGCACAGCTCCGCGTAGGCCTTCGCAAGCGCGTCGTCGTCCTTGCTTTCGCCGGGATTCATGCGGCAGTTCTCCAGCAGCACCAGCTGGCCCGGCTGCACGTCCACTCCACCGACCCAGTCGCGCACCAGCGGCACGTCCACGCCGAGCAGCTCCGACAGCCGCTTCGCCACGGGCGCGAGCGAGTTCTCCGCGCTCCACTGGCCTTCCGTCGGCCGGCCCAGGTGCGACATGACCATGACCGCCGCGCCCTTCTCCAGCGCCAGCTTCAGCGCCGGCACCGCGGCCTGGATGC
>CADCUA010000657.1 GCA_902805755.1 uncultured Lysobacter sp. | reverse complement strand
CCGGCTTGCGCACCCACTTGGCAATCCAGAACGCCTCGCTGTCGAGGTTGGACCGCAACTGGGCGCAGCCGGTCATCAGGCCTTGGGTCCTCAAGGTCACCCGGTCGGTGAACGCGGCCTCTTTCTTGCCATCGCGGTAGAGCGTGCCTTCGAATTCCATGAAGGACGAGTGCCCGATGAAGCCGTTGCCGGCAAAGTCGAACCCGACCAGTCGCACCTGCAACGAGCGCCCCGTCGGCGTGGGCACCTTGCCCGGTGCGAACGTGCCGTTGTCCTTTTTCAGCGCCTTCTGCAGGATCTCGCCGAACGATTCGCGGAACGGACAGTCGGCGAAGTTCGAACCGACCTTCGCGCTGGGCGCGACCTCGAGTGTCCGCGCGATGTACAGCGGCTCCTTGGCCGACACTGCGGCAGGCAGCGCAGTGGCGAGGATGGCGATCAGTGCACGGCAGGCGAATGGCTTCAAGGCAGCGGTCCCGGGGGAAGGACGGATACGGAGTCTAGCGACTGTCGACATGAGCACCGGGTCGAACGGTCGCGTACTCGCCACGCGGGCAGCAACCCGGGATGGCGGCGCAAATCGGCGCAGGGGCGCAGGGGCGCAATTGCACGCAGGTCCGCAGGCTGCGCACGGCGGGTCAAGACCTGCCCGACGTCGGCACGCACAATGACCGCCTTTCCGAATCAGCGTGGACCCACATGAATATCGAAGAGCTTCTGCGAGCCGCCCTGCGCGAAGCCGGCTACGCGCCCGACGCGATCGGGTCCGTACTGCCCGGGATGATGCGCATCCTGCAGGCCGAGGATGTGCGCATCGAAATGGGCCGCACCTTGTCCCGCAAGGAACGCGAATACGTGAAGCGGCAGCTCGGCCTGGGGCTCGACGTGTGGGAGATCGTGGCCGGCCTGCGCGCGTAGCCGCACTGCATATGGGGCGGGTGCTGTCCGTATGCGCACGGGTCGAATTCCAGACGATGGGCCCGATCAGCACTTCCAGGCTGTCTAGCCGCTTCGATCGGCTCGTTGCGCCTCGCCAACTGCATCGTGATCGCGCCCTTGTGACAGTACTCGGCGATGGAGGGCCGGATGACCGACTGGCACCTGATCCACCTCGGCCAGCGGGCGCATTCGGATGCGGCCTTGCTGACCATCGAGGGCAGCGAGCCGCGCTCTCGGACCGGCTAAATTCAGGACCGTCCAGCAGTGGTTCGGCTGCCAAGGCTGGCCACGTCTGCGTTCGGCCAGAAGCGGACATTGGTCAACGAGCTAACAACTGAGTTAAGCCGCACCGCAAAGCGGCGTCGGCTTGGACGAATTGTTACGGCGCACCCAGCTCCAGCCTGATCTCCCCACGCGAGACAACGCCACACGGCTGCCAGCCGTGGGAAACGTAGAACCGTTCCGCTCGTGTACCCGGATCAGTGGTTAGCCAGAGGCGCGTGTGCCCCAGCGACCACAACCAGTTGACCATTGCGGCGTGCAGTGCTTTGCCATAACCGCGGCCTTCGTGGTCCGGATGGACGAACAACGCCCAGATGCTTCCTGTCCTATAGCCGGTTGCGAAAGCGGCGATTTCACCGCCAACCTCGACGACCCAGGTGCGACCCGAGTTCTCCAATGCGGCGATGTAG
>CADCUA010000656.1 GCA_902805755.1 uncultured Lysobacter sp. | reverse complement strand
CGAGCCTGACGCCGTAAGCGCCCGCGATCGTAGTGGCCTTTGCACGTGTCGATTCGATGGCCTTCGCGCGCAGTGCTTCACGCAGCTTGGGCCCGTCAGAAAATTCGGTCTCGACATCCGATACCGAGAGCTCTTGCGAGGTCTGCAGCCCAGACAGGAAGTCTTCAAGCGCCTGCTTGCGCGCGAAGCTTGCGGTCAGCGATCGCTTCACGCGGGTGCCTTGGAAAAGCTGGGCGCGCTGGCGGTCGTCGTATCGCGACTCCGGTTCGATCGAGAGCGACGTGGCGGCGATGTCGTGGTCGGCCATGCCCGTCTTGCGCAGACGTTCGATCACGGCAGCGACACTGCGCTCGACACGCTCGCGCGCTGCACCCGCATTGGTGTCGAGCGCGGAGAAATTGACCGTGATGCGGAAGCGATCGGGAATCGCCTGTGCCTGCGCATCGCCATAGACCAGCACGTGACGCGTGGGCGGCAGTGCGTTGACCTGCGCCTGCGCCTGCGTTGCGGCAGCAATGCCGAGCACACCGAATGCAAGCAGGCTCCGGAGCCTCGTCGCGCGCCCTTGCATCGAAGATAAACCGCAGAGATTCATACCGATCAAAGCCCCTTCGCCGCCTGCGCGACCGCGCGGAACAGCGCGCGCCCCTTGTTCATCGTTTCCTCCCACTCCGCCTGCGGGTCGGAGTCGTAGACGATGCCGGCGCCGGCCTGCACGTGCAGGCGGCCGTCCTGGATCACCGCGGTGCGGATCGCGATCGCGGTGTCGGCGTCGCCGTGCCAGCCCAGGTAGCCGATGCTGCCTGCGTAGACGTTGCGCTTGATCGGCTCCAGCTCGCGGATCACTTCCAGCGCGCGGATCTTCGGCGCGCCGCTGACGGTGCCGGCGGGGAACGTCGCGCGCAGCACGTCGGCGTAGCTGAGTCCGTCCTGCAGCTTGCCGGTGACCTCGCTGACGATGTGCATCACGTGGCTGTAGCGCTCGATCACGAACTGCTCGCCGACTTCCACACTGCCCGGCGTGGACACGCGGCCGACATCGTTGCGGCCCAGGTCGATCAGCATCAGGTGTTCGGCGCGCTCTTTCGGATCGGCCAGCAGTTCGGCCTCGAGCGCGGCATCGGCCTCGGGCGTCGCGCCGCGCGGGCGCGTGCCGGCGATCGGGCGCACGGTGACTTCGCCCTGCCCCTGGGCATTGTGCTGAAGGCGCACGAGGATTTCCGGCGAGCTGCCCACGACCTGCATGTCGCCGACATCGAGGAAGTACATGTACGGCGACGGATTCAGCGCCCGCAGCGCGCGGTACACATCGACCGGACGCGCCTTGAACGGCACGCTCAGGCGCTGGCTCAGCACGACCTGGAAGATGTCGCCGGCGCGGATGTAATCCTTGGATTTCTCCACCGCGGCGATAAACCCTTCGCGGGTGAAACCGGAGACGAAATCGTCTTCTTCCAGGCCGGCCGGATCCAGGGTTTCCGGATAGCCCGGCCCGCCCTGGCGCAGGCGGTGGGTGAGTTCGTCCAGCCGCCGGTTCGCGCGCGCGAACGCATGCGGCTCGGCCGGGTCGGCATGCACGATCAGATACAGGCGGCCCTTGAGGTTGTCGAACACCGCGACCTCCTCGCTGAGCATCA
>CADCUA010000655.1 GCA_902805755.1 uncultured Lysobacter sp. | reverse complement strand
CGTGCCGCCGGCGACCCAGGGCCGCGCCAGCGGCAGGCTGGTCGACAGGAATGCGCGCAGCGGGCCCATACCCAGCGATCGCGCGACCTCGAGGGCGCGGCTGCCCTGGCTGGCGAACGCCTCGCGGGCCACGAGATAGACGTACGGGTAGAGCGCGAGCGTCAGCACCGCGATCAGGCCCGCGCGCGAGCGGAACGGCAATTCGGGTGCGCCCAGCTCACGCAGCAGCGTGCCCACGGGGCCCGCGTAGTCGAACAGCTCGATGAACACCGTTGCCAGCACATAGCCCGGGAAGACGAGCGGGAGCACCAGTAACCAGGCAAACCACCGCCGCCCCGGGAAATCGCACAAGGCCACAAGTGCTGCGAGCGACGTGCCGAGCACCGCGCTCGCGATCCCCACGCCGAGCAGCAACCAGGCCGTGTTGCGGCCCACCAGCGGCAGCACATGCGTGAGCAGATGGTCGAGCGTGGCCGGATCAGGACGTGCGAGCGCAGCGAGCGCCGACAGCAACGGCACCAGGCTTGGCAGAGACAGAGCGACGGCGAGCCAAAGCCACGGTGCCCGGCCGAAGCCGGGCACCGCGAAACGCGTCAACCGGGGAGCGGGTTCAGCGGTAGCCTGCACGATCCATCAGCTTGACCGCGTCGGCCTGCAAGCGGCCGGCTTCGGACACATTGATCACGTCGGCCTTGTACTCGCCCCAGCCTTCGACGAGCGGCGCCGCCTCGATCTTCGCGTTGGCGGGGTATTCCATGTTCTCGTTCGCGTACAGCGCCTGCGCTTTGTCGGACGACAGCCATTCGATGAACGCGCGCGCCGCCTCGGCGTTGTCCGAATGCTTGGTCACGCCGGCGCCGGAAACGTTGATGTGCACGCCGCGGTCGCCCTGGTTCGGCCAGAACGGCTTGACCGCAAGCTGCGGGTTCTCGCGCTGCTCGCGACCGAGGTAGTAGCTGTTCACGATGCCGACGCTGCAGCGCCCTGCCGCGATCGCCTCGATGACCGCGACGTCATTCGCGAACGGCGGCGCAGCCAGATTCTGGACCCAGCCCTTCACCACCTGCTCGGCGCGCTCCGGCCCGAGCGTGGCGATCATCGTGGCAACCAGGCTCTGGTTGTACTCGGATTTGCTGGTGCGCAGGCACAGCTTGCCGCGCCACTTCGGGTCGGCCAGGTCCTCGTAGGTCGACAGCTGCGTGGCAGGCGCCGCCTTCGGATCGTGCACGATCGTGCGCGCCCGGACCGACAGGCCGAACCAGCGGTTTTCCGGATCACGCAGATGCGCCGGGATGTTGGCCTGCAGCGTCGGCGAATCGGTCGGCTGCAGCAGCCCCAGATTGGCGGCCTGCCAGAGGTTGCCGGCATCGACCGTGATCAGGACATCGGCCTGAGTGCGATTGCCTTCGGCGCGCAGCCGCTCCATCAGCGGCGGCGCCTTGTCCGTCAGGTAGGTGACCTTGACGCCGGTTTCCTGCGTGTAGCGCTCGAACAGCGGCTTGACCAGCTGTTCGTTGCGCGAGGTGTAGACGACCAGCTCGCCAGTCGGAGCTGGAGCTGTCGGCTTCACGGCTGCAGCGGCCGGCTGCGCTTCGGGCTCATCCTGCTTGCCGCAGGCTGCGGTCAGGACGAGGAGC
>CADCUA010000654.1 GCA_902805755.1 uncultured Lysobacter sp. | reverse complement strand
CGACTGTAGACGCGTCCTTGATCCCGCTCACGGGCACGCTGCGTGCGATCCTCGCGAACATGGTGAAAGGCGTCTCCGAAGGCTTCGAGCGCAAGCTCGAGCTCGTAGGCGTCGGCTACCGTGCTGCCATGCAGGGCAAGGACTTGAACCTGTCGCTCGGGTTTTCGCACCCGGTGCTGTTCAATACGCCCGAAGGCATCACGATCACGACGCCCACGCAGACGGAGATCCTCGTTGCAGGTGCCGATAAGCAGCGCGTCGGTGAGGTCGCGGCCAAGATTCGTGGCTTCCGTCCGCCGGAGCCCTACAAGGGCAAGGGTGTGAAGTACGCCGGTGAAGTCATCATTCGCAAGGAAGCCAAGAAGGCCTAAGGCCTATCCGCTTTCCGAAGGACATAGTCATGAAGAAGAACATCGCCCGTCTACGCCGCGCCAAGTCGACTCGCGCCCACATTCGCGAGCTCGGCGTTCCGCGTTTGTCCGTACTGCGCACGGGCCAGCACCTGTACGCCCAGGTTTTCAACTCGGACGGTTCGAAGGTGCTGGCAGCGGCTTCTACCGTGCAGGCCGACGTCAAGGACGGTCTGAAGAACGGCAAGAACACCGATGCCGCGATGAAGGTTGGCCGTGCAATCGCGGAAAAGGCGCGCGCTGCCGGTATTGAAAAGGTTGCGTTCGACCGTTCGGGTTACCGCTACCACGGCCGCATCAAAGCGCTGGCTGACGCGGCCCGCGAAGGCGGTCTGCAGTTCTGATTTACCAGGCCCGGCGCGACGCCGGGCTGGTCTCTGCCAGCGCAAATGCGTTGGGCACCCGCTGCGGTTCCGCAGTGGGTGATGCACCCGGACCAATACACAACAATAAGCGGCAAAGCAGCAAATCCTTCAATTCATAGAGACCTACAAAATGGCAGAAGAACGTTCCCCGCGAGGTCGTGACCGCGACCGCAACCGCGAAGAAATGGACGACGGCATGATCGAGAAGCTGATCGCGGTTAACCGCGTCAGCAAGACGGTTAAGGGCGGTCGCCAGTTCACCTTCACGGCGCTGACCGTCGTCGGTGATGGTTCGGGCAAGGTCGGCTTTGGTTACGGCAAGGCGCGCGAAGTGCCGGTCGCCATCCAGAAGTCGATGGAGATTGCTCGCAAGAACATGAGCAATGTCAACCTCAACAACGGCACGCTGTGGCACGCCGTAAAGTCCGGTCATGGCGCGGCCCGCGTCTACATGCAGCCAGCTTCTGAGGGTACCGGCGTCATTGCTGGTGGCGCCATGCGCGCAGTGCTGGAGGCCGTCGGCGTTAAGAACGTGCTTGCGAAGGCCGTGGGGTCTCGCAACCCGATCAATCTCGTGCGCGCGACGATGAGGGGCCTGAGCGAGATGCATTCGCCGGCTCAGATCGCCGCGAAGCGCGGCAAGAAAGTGGAGGATCTGGCCAATGGCTAAGAATCAGACAGTCGAGGGCAGCACCGTTACCGTCCGGCTCGTCAAGGGGCTGCGTGGCGCGCAGTCACGTCATCGCCTCTCGGTGCGGGCACTGGGCTTGAACAAGCTCAACAGTGTTCGCGTTCTCAAGGACAGCCCGCAGGTACGCGGTCTGATCAACCAGCTTCATTACCTCGTTCGCGTCGAGGAGTAAT
>CADCUA010000653.1 GCA_902805755.1 uncultured Lysobacter sp. | reverse complement strand
CCCGCCCCGCGTCACTAGATGACAGCTTTACTAGCTTTCTGACCGGTCCCGACATATGCCGACTGCAGACCCGAGCACGCAAAGCCTCTCTCGTAGACATTCAAGCCGCAGATCCCCCCCCGCCCCCGGCGACACGCGCGCGGCCAGGCTGGCGGCGGGATCGCTCGACGCCCAACTGGCCGGATCCGCGGCCTGACGGTAGGCCTCGCGGAACGGAACGCCTTGCCGCGCCAGGTCGACGGCGAGGTCGGTCGCGTACATGGAAGGTTCCAACGCCGCCTGCATCGCCTGCGGGCGCCATTCGAGGTTGCGCAACAGGTTGGGCAAGAGCCGCAGTGCAGCGAGCCCGCGACCGAACGCGTGCACCACCGCGCCCTTGGAGAACTGCAGGTCGCGGTGGTAGCCCGATGGCAGCGACAGCAGTTGTTCGATCTCGCAACGGGCGGCCGCGACGCTCGCATAGCTCGCACGCATGAGTTCGACGACGTCGGGGTTGCGCTTGTTCGGCATGATCGAGCTGCCGGTCGTGTACTGCGCAGGCAAGGAGACGAATCCGAACTCGGCGCTGGTAAACAGGCTGAGGTCCCAGGCGAGGCGGCGCAGATCCAGCAGCGCCGAGCCGAGTGCGTCGATGGCCGCCAGTTCGAACTTGCCTCGGGAGAGTTGCGCATAGGTGGCGGCAACCTGCATGCGGCCGAAACCCAGCGCCTGCGTGGCGTGGTCGCGCGCGAGCGGCAGGTTGACGCCATAACCCGCGGCCGTGCCTAGCGGATTGGCATCGACCCAGGCCCGCGTGTCGCGCGCGCGCACCGCATTGTCGATGTAGGCCTCGGCCCAGCCCGCCCACCACATGCCGCAGGACGACACGACCGCGCGCTGCATGTGCGTGTACCCCGGCATCGCGATGCCCTGCTCCGCCGCCGCGCGTTCGAGTGCGATGCCGGCGACCTCCCGACAGACGCCAGCCAGCTCATCAAGACGCTCCCGCAGCCACAGACGCGTTGCCACGAGCACCTGGTCATTGCGGCTGCGACCGGTGTGGATTTTCCGTCCGGCATCGCCGAGGCGCTCGGTCAGGCGCGACTCGATCGCCGAATGCCCGTCTTCGAAACGGTCATCGAGCACGAAGCGGCCGGAGGCGAAGTCGGCGGCGAGCACATCCAGCTCGCGCAGCAGCCCGGCGAGCTCGTCATCGTCCAGAAGACCAATGATGTGCAGACCTTGCGCATGCACGGCGCTGGCGCGGATATCGAACAGGAAGAACTCGCGGTCCAGCACCACGTCGTCACCCGCCAGGAACCGCTGGATGCCGGCCTCGACCTCCACACCGGGCTTCTGCCACAAAAGATTGCTCATGCGATACCCCGTGCGTTGGATGGGCGCTGCGGATGGGCGGGCACCGCGACCGCAGTCGAGAGCTCCGATGCGCGCCTCACGACGACGCCCCACTCGATGCGCGCGGTATTCCCAGCCACTCATCGAATCCGAATGCGTTGTTCAGATTCTGCAGCGCCTGCGTCGCCGCGCCCTTGAGCAGGTTGTCCAGCGTCGCGACCACGACCAGGCGCCGCCCGTCCGCATCCAGCGTGAACCCGCCGACCTCGACGTGATGCTGTCCCGCGATGCGGCTCACCCACGGCGCTTCGCTCGACACATGCACCAGCGGCTCGGCGGCGTAGCGCGCCTGGTAGCGCTCCTGCACTTCGTCGAGCTTGAACTCGCGTGCGAGATGCAGATTCGCGGTGATGCTCAGCCCACGGAAATGCGGCGCGACGTGCGGCATGAACTCCACCGCATGGCCGAGTCGCCGCGTGACCTCGCGCTCGTGCACATGGCCGGTGAGCGCGTACGGCATCAGGTTGTCACGCAGGCATTCCGGGTCGTTCTTCTCCGAAGGCGTGGTGCCGGCGCCGGAATACCCCGACACACCGAAGCACTGCACGGGGCCGGACAGCACGTCCAGCATCGGCGCGATCGCGAGCTGCATCGCCGTCGCGTAGCAGCCCGGGTTGCTGATGCGCCGGCTCCCGGGATGCGGGGTGCGCGTGAGCTCAGGCAGTCCGTAATGCCAGGCGCTGTCGAAACGGTAATCCGCCGACAGGTCGACGATAACCGGATCCGCGCCGGCTGCATCGATGGCAGCGACCGCTTCGCCCGCCCTGCCGTTCGGCATCGCCAGCACGATCGCCTGTGCGCCCAGCGCAGGTAGCTCATCGGGTCGCAGCGCGGTGTAGCGCAATTCGCCGCGCACCTGCGGATGATGCTGCGACACCAGCTGGCCCGCCAGTTCGCGCGAGCCGACGAACGCAAGCTCGAAATGCGGATGCGCGGCAATGAGTGCGATCAGTTCGGCGCCGACGTGACCGCGCGCGCCGACAATCCCGACGGGCACTCGCGTCGTTAATCCTGTGACATCACCCATGCCCATGGCTCTCCAGTCGCGCCTGCAGATGTCCGCGAACGGTCGGCCATTCGCTGTCCAGGATCGAGAACACGACCGTGTCGCGCACGCTGCCGTCGGCGTGGCGTGTGTGGTTGCGCAGGATGCCGTCCTCGCGTGCGCCGAGTCGCGCGATCGCCGCGCGCGAGACCCCATTGAAGCGGCTGGTCTCGAAAGCAACGGCGATGCAGCCCAGTATTTCGAATGCATGGCCCAACAGCAGCATCTTCGCCTCGGTGTTGAGCCCCGTGCGCTGCGCGCGACGCGCGTACCAGGTGTAGCCGATCGTCGCGCGTGGCGTGACCGGGTCGAGCGCGTACAGCCGCGTGCTGCCCACGACGGTGCCGGACGCGTCCCGCACTGCGAACGGCAGCGCCTGCCCGGCCTGCCGCTGCGCAAGCGCCTTTTCGATATAGGTCATCGCTGCATCAGGCGCAGGCACGTTCGTGTACCACAGCTGCCACAACTCGCCGTCGCTCACCGCCGCGCCGAGCGCATCCGCATGCTCCATTCCCAACGGCTCCAGGCTGACGTGCCGGCCCTGCAGACGCGGCACGTGGTTCCATGGCGAAGGGACTGCTTCGATATCCATGCCGTCAGTCCTCCAGCGTTGCCGGGCGTGCGCGGCAGTGTTCAACGCACCGCGCGATACGGTCGAAGCCTTCAAGCCCATACCAGAACACCTTCCAGTCCGGCTGCTTGACGCACCCGTCCGCCTCGCTGAAATAGAACGCATTGACCGGGTTGCCGCGACGCGATCGCCAGAACAGGCGCGGCGTTTCCTCGCGCATCACCTGCCATACCGCCCGCCCCAGGCCTTCGCCCTGCGCTTCGTCGAGCACGGCGAACTTGTCCAGATACGGGTTGCCATCCTCGTCGGTGATGATGACGGCCGCGCGGTAATGCTCGCTGACGTAAGCGCGCTGCAGTCGCGTGCGCTCGAAGTAGTCGGGCAGCAGGCGACGACCGAAGGCGGATTCGATCAACTCGCGCAGGCGCGGCAGATCGAGTTCATCCCAGCTTGCCGCGCGCAGCACGCGCTCGCCGCGACGCACAAGCGTGCCCGAGCCCTTGTGCGTGAACAACTCCTTTGCAAGCTCCGACGGCCGGGTGATCGACACGGACGACGCCGGCGGCAGCGCCATCAGCAGGTCATGGATCTGCTCGATCTTCACCTTCATGCCCGAATGCAGCCACGACTGCGCGATGAGCTCGTCGTATTCGGTGCTGAGATTGATCGAGTCGATCAGCCGGCCCTCACCGTCGAGCAGGCCACCGGTGCCGGTGAGGAACACGATCTTGTACGGCTGCAACGTCTTGATGAGCTCGTTCGCGGCCCAGTCGGCGTTGACGTTGACGATCTGGCCATCGCGGGTTTCCGCGAGCGAAGTGATGACCGGGATCGAGCCGCTGCGCGTTGCGGCGTGGATCGCCTCGACATCCACACGCGTGACGCGACCGACCAGCCCGTAGACCTCGCGGTCCAGCAGCGTCGCTTCGAACACTCCGGACTGGATGGACGTGGCACGGACATCCTGCGCCTGCAACGCCTCCACCAGGCGCAGGTTCTCGTCGCGCATCACCTGCCGCACCACGGCCAGCACCTCCGGTGGCGTGACGCGCAGGTTATCGACCGTCTGCTTTTCGATGCCGGCCTCGTGCATACGCGCATCGAGCTGCGGCCCCGCACCGTGTACGACGATCGGCGTCAGCCCGACCTGCTGCAGGAACGCGAGCGAGGACACCAGCGCCTCGCATTCATCGCGCAGCACGGCGCCGCCCACCTTCACCACGGCGAAGCGCGCGGCATCGACCTGCGAAAAGCGCTTGAGGTATTGCTGGATTTCCTTGGTGCTCGCCATGTTCGCGAGCAGGCGCAGGATGGTGGAGCGCAGTTCGGTCATTTCAGTGGGTCAATCCGGATCGCACAGTTAAAAGGTCAGGCCGACAGCAGGCGGCGATAGGTCGCGGCCGCCGCTTCGAGCTGGTCCAGCGACACCCATTCATCGGCCGTGTGCGCCTGGGCGATGTCGCCCGGGCCGTACACGAGCGTGGTCAGGCCCGCAGCGGAGAACAGCGAGGCTTCCGTCCAGAAGTCGACGGCGTTGCCGATCGGCAGGTCCAGTGCATCGGCGAGGTCGCGCGCATCCAGGCGGCGACGCTCGGCATCGGCAATGTCGCCGGCGGGCAACGGGGGGCCGCGGAATGTTTCCTCGTAACGCTCGACAGCGTCCGCGGGCGCGAGCAGCCGGAATGCCTCGTGCAACGCGTCGAACGACATGGATGGCAACGGGCGGAAGCCGAAGCGCACCTCGGCCTCGGGCGCGATCATGTTCGCCTTGATGCCGCCTTCGACGCGGCCGATGTTGAAACGCAGGCCGGTCAGTCCGCCGAAGCGTGCATGCGCGAGAGATTCCACGTGCCCGAGCGCTGCATTGCCCCAGCGCATTGCATGATGCAACGCGCTCGCATCCAGCGCGTTCGCGTCCGATGCATGGCCGGCGGCGCCGCGAAAACGCATCAGCACGGAACTGATGCCGCGGTGCGCGAGGACGGCCTCGCATTGCGTCGGCTCGGCAATGATCGCTTCGCTGAAGCCGTGGTCGCTGGCGAGGAACGCCGGGATGCAGCGCGCATCGTTCGCTTCCTCATCGGTGCTGAAAAGGAACGCCGCATCACCCTCGGTCACCGCGGCAGCGGCAAGCAACCCGGCGGCGGCGCCCTTGATGTCACAGGCGCCCAAGCCGATTGCGCGGTCGCCCTGCACGCGAAGCGCGTGCGGGTCG
>CADCUA010000652.1 GCA_902805755.1 uncultured Lysobacter sp. | reverse complement strand
TCGCGCGCGACCTGCTGCGCAAGCGCAAGCCCCAGGCCGCTGCCTTCGGCACGCCCCGACACCAGCGGCAGGAAGATCTGCTCGGCCAGCGCCTCCGGCACACCGCGGCCGTCATCGCTGATCTCCAGCCGCAGCGCCACCGCATGCAGCGCATCGCCGATGCGCACGCCGTGCTCGATGCGCGTGCGCAGCGTCACCTGCCCGGCGCCGGCTTCGATCGCGTTGCGCACCAGGTTCCACAGCGCCTGCGTCAGGCGATCGGCGTCGCCGTCGAACTCCGGCAGGCTCGGGTCGTAATCGCGCACCAGCCGCACCGCCCAGCCGGCGTCGGCTTCGGCCAGGCGCAGCACGCGTTCGAGCACGGCGTGGATGTTCAGCGGCGCTTGCGCGCGCGGCGGCGCCGGCGAGAGCAGGCGATCTAGCAGTCCGGTCAGGCGCGCGACTTCGGCATCCATGAGCGCGACCAGCCCGCGCGAGTCGGCATCGTCGGCGCCGAGCCGCCGGCCCAGCAGCTGCGCGGCGCCCTTCAGCCCGGCCAGCGGATTGCGAAGCTCGTGCGCGAGGCCTTTGAGCGCGGCCGACAGCGCCGAGGGCAGCAGCAGCGCCGGGTCCTCGCCGGGGAACTCGTCCACCGGATGTGCTTCAAGCAGCACGCGGCCGGTCTCGTCGCGGCTGAGCCAGACATCGGCGAAACAGTTTTCGCCTTCGCCAAATTGCAGGCGCACGCGGCGCAGGCGCACCGGCGCGGGCGGCTCAAGCTGCAGGCGTGGCAGTGCGTCACGGATGCGCCCGGCCGGGTCGATGAGATCGATCGACTGGCCGAGCAGCCGCCGCGCGCTGACGGACAGCCAGCGCGGGAACGCGGGATTGCAGCCATGCAGCGTGCCGTCCGCGTCCAGCCACGCCAGCGGCGTGGTCAGGGCGTCGAAGGCAGGGGCGATCGGGGCGGCCGCGGCGGTCATTGCACCATGTTAGTGCACGCCGCCGACCGCCCGGTGCGGGTCAGCCCGGCGCCAGCGGCAACTCGCAGACGAACATCAGCCCGCCACCGTCGGGTGCGTGCGCCGCGAGCGAGCCGCCGTGCATCTGCGCAATCGCGTAAGCGAGCATCAACCGCAGGCCCAAACCTTCATCATGCGGCGCCGGATCGGCTCGTTCGAACATCGCCGTAAGCGTCTCCGCATCGGGCGAGGGGCCTGCGCCAAGCAGTTCCACGCGCACGCGGCCGTCGGCCGCAGTGACGCGCAGTTCCGGCGTCTGCCCCGGCGCGCGCGCCTGCAGGTGGGCGATCAGCGATGCGAACAGCTGCACGAGGCGGCCTTCGTCGCCGGCCACCGCAACGCTGTCCAGCCCGGCGTCGTAGCGCGGATCGATCGCGCTGCCGGGCACGCTGCCGATCGCCAGGTCGAGCACCAGCGCCAGCGGGCAGGGCTCGATGCGCAGGCGCAGGCGATGTTCGCTTGCGCGTGCGTAATCGCCCAGCTCCTCGATCATGCGGTTCAGCCGGCGTGCCTGACGGTCGACGACGTCGGCCAGCTCGCGCTGGCGCTCGGGCGGCAACCCCTCGCTCTTGAGCAGGTAGCTGGCGGTCTGCAGCGGGGCCAGCGGGCCTTTGAGGTCGTGCGCGATGCGGTCGTACCAGCGTGTCACGACGTCACCGCCCGCTCCGGCAGCGTGGTGCACACGCGCTGGATCGCCTCGACTTCCGGCGGCTTGACCAGGTGGTGGTCGAAGCCGGCTTCCTTCGTGCGGCGGCGGTCCTCGGGCTGGCCCCAGCCGGTCACGGCGACGAGCACCAGCGCCTGCCCGCCGGGCGCGGCACGCAGGCGGCGCGCGAGTTCGTAACCGTTGAGGCCGGGCATGCCGATGTCCAAAAACACCACCTGCGGCTCGAACGCGGCGACCGCGTCGACCGCTTCATGCGGGTCGTACAGCCGCCGGGAGTCGTGACCGAGCAGCTCCAGCATCATCGCCAGCGTATCGGCCGAATCCTGGTTGTCGTCCACGACCAGCACGCGCCGGCGGGGCGCGTTGGCCGGCCGCGCGGCAGGCGCCGGCGCCGGTTCGTGGGTCTGTTCCAGCAGCGGCAGGTAGACGCTGAAGCTGCAGCCCTGCCCCAGTCCCTCGCTGCGCGCCTGCACCTGGCCACCGTGCATTTCCACGATGCGCCGCACCAGCGTCAGGCCGATGCCGAGGCCGCCGCGCGCGCGTTCCACCGAGGTGTCGACCTGGGTGAACAACTCGAAGATCTCGCGGGCGTCCTCGCGGCGCAGACCGATACCGTGATCGATGATGCTGACCTCGACCTGGCCGCCGTCGCAATCGACCTTGACCACGATCGGCTGGCCCGGGTCGGAGTACTTCACCGCGTTGTTGAGCAGGTTCGAGAACACCTGCGACAGGCGGTGGCGGTCGCCGAGCAGCGCGATCGCCGGCTCCGGCAACTGCACGTCGAGCGGATGGTGGCCGGCGTGCAGCAGCGGCGATGCGGTCTCGATCGCCGATTCCAGCACCGCCTGCAACGTGGTCGGCTCGGCCTGCAGCGTGAGCTTGGCCTGGTTGATGCGCGCGACGTCGAGCAGGTCATCGATCAGCCGCACCAGCAGGTCGAGCTGTCGCTGCATGGTGTCATTCAGGCGGTTGTGGTCGACCGTCGGCAGTGCTTCGCCGCGCGACTCGGCGATGCGGAACAGCGAAATCGCATTGCCCAGCGAAGCCAGCGGGTTTCGCAGCTCATGCGCAAGCGTCGCGAGGAATTCGTCCTTGCGCCGGTCCAGCTCCAGCAGCCGGGTTTCGGCGATCTCGCGCACGGTGACCTGCGCAAGCAGTTCGGCGTTGCGGTTCGCGAGCTGCGCGTTCGCCTGGCGCAGCGAGCTGTTGAGGATCTCGAGCTCGCGCGCCTTTTCGACCTGCAGCGCTTCGTTCGCGGCGGCCAGGCGCTCGTTCGCCAGCTGCAGCTCACGGCGCTTGCGATACAGCTCGACCAGCACCATGACCTTGCTGCGCAGGATCTCCGGAATCACCGGCACGCTGACGTAATCGACCGCGCCGAGCTTGTAGCCGCGCAGCCGGTCCATGTCGCTGACGTTCACGGCGGTGACGAAGATGATCGGCGTTTTTTCGAAGCGCGGATGCTGGTGGATCAGGTTCGCGGTTTCGAATCCGTCCAGGCCCGGCATGTTCACGTCGAGCAGGATCACGGCGTACTCGCCGTCCATGAGCCGCCTGAGCGCCTCGGTGCCCGACTGCGCGTCCACCAGGTGTTCGCCCAGCGGCTCCAGGATCGCGCGATACGACAGCAACCGACCCGGCTGGTCGTCGACCAGCAGGATGTTCACCGGCGCGGGCGCCGCGGGCAGGGGCGCGGTCGGCGCGCCCGTGTCGAGGTCCGTCATCAGCGGTGCAGCCACTGGCGCAGTGCGGCAAGCAGCTCATCCGTGACCACCGGCTTGGCCAGGTAGTCCGACGCACCGGCCTCCAGGCACTTCTCGCGGTCGCCCTTCATCGCCTTCGCGGTGAGCGCGATGATCGGCAGCGCGCGCGTGTCGGGACGGGCGCGGATCGCGCGCGTGGTGTCGTAGCCGTCCAGGCCCGGCATCATGATGTCCATCAGCACCAGGTCGATGTCGGCATCCTCACCGACCTTGTCGATCGCTTCCTGGCCGTTCGATGCGGTAAGGACGTCGATGCCATGGCGTTCGAGCACTGACGACAGCGCGAAGATGTTGCGCACGTCGTCGTCGACCACGAGCACGCGCTTGCCGCGCAGTGTCTCGTCGGACTGGTGCAGGCGCTGCACCATGCGCTGCTTCGCCGGCGGCAGCTTCGCGATCACGCGGTGCAGGAACAACGCGGTCTCGTCGAGCAGGCGCTCGGGCGATTCCACGCCCTTGATCACCACGCTCTTGGCTACGCGGCGCAGCTGCTTGTCCTCCTCGGCGGTGAGCTCCTTGCCGGTGAACACCACCACCGGCACGTCGCGCAGCTCGGGCTCGGCCTGGATCTTCTCCAGCAGCTCGAAGCCGGTCATGTCCGGCAGGCGCAGGTCGAGCACGATGCAGTCGTACTCGCCGCCCTTGAGCTTCTCGAGCGCTTCCGCGCCGCTGTCCGCGCCTTCGATCGTGAGATCGTCGTGGCCGATCAGCTCCTCGATGCTCATGCGCTCGCGCGCGTCGTCCTCCACCACGAGCAGGCGCTTGGTGCGCGGCTGCGTGTACTGGCGGATGCGCTCGAGCGCCTCGCCGATCAGCTCGGTCGTCGCGGGCTTGGCGAGGTAGGCGAACGCGCCGCGCTCCAGTGAATGGTGGCGCTCCTCATCGACAGTAACGATCTGCACCGGGATATGGCGCAGCTCCGGCGACTGCTTGAGCCGCGCGAGCACCGTCCAGCCCAGCATGTCAGGCAGGAAGATGTCGAGCGAGATCGCGTTCGGGTGGAACTCGCGCGCGAGCTTGAGCGCTTCCGCGCCGTGGTTTGCGACAAGCACGTTGAAGCCGGCCGCGCGTGCGTGGTCACGCATGACGGTCGCGTAGCGCGGATCGTCCTCCACCACCAGCAGCGTGGGCTGCTCGGCATCGAGCGTCATACGGTCGTCGGGCACGCGTTCGAGCTGCACGGCCGGCATGGCGGCGTGGCCGTCGTGTTCCAGCGCCTGCAGCTTCGGACGCGAGGCCGCGAGGCGCGACTCGGTCGCGCCGGTGTAATGCAGCGGCAGGTACAGCGTGAACGTGCTGCCCTTGCCCGGCTCGCTCTGCAGGCGCAGCTCGCCGCCGAGCAGGCCGGCGATTTCACGGCTGATCGCAAGGCCCAGGCCGGTGCCGCCGTACTTGCGTGAGGTGCCGGCGTCGGCCTGCTGGAACGCTTCGAACACGATCCTCTGCTTGTCGGCGGAAATGCCGATGCCGGTGTCGGTGACCTCGAATGCGACGACGGTCGGCGCCGCGTCCAGCACCGGATGGCCGAGCGTCCAGCCCGTGGTGACCGGGTGTGCGCTCAGGCGCACGCTGCCGCGCTCGGTGAACTTGAGCGCGTTCGACAGCAGGTTCTTGAGGATCTGCGCGAGGCGCTTGGGGTCGGTCGACAGCGTGCGGCCGAGTGCGGGCGCGACGTTGACGGCGAAGTCCAGGCCGCGACGCTCGGCGTCGTGGCGGAAGCCACGGTCGAGGTTCTCGCGCAGGTGCATGAACGTGATGACTTCGCTGTCGACCGTGACCGTGCCGGACTCGATCTTCGACAGGTCGAGAATGTCGCTGATCAGGTGCAACAGGTCGGTGCCGGCGGCGTGGATCGTCTTCGCGAATTCGACCTGGCGCGGGCTGAGGTTCGTTTCCGGGTTCTCGGCCAGCTGCTGGCCGAGGATCAGGATCGAGTTCAGCGGCGTGCGCAGCTCGTGCGACATGTTCGCGAGGAACTCGGACTTGTAGCGCGAGGTGAGCGCGAGTTCGGCCGCCTTTTCCTCCAGCGCCATGCGCGCCTGTTCGATCTGCTTGTTCTTGGTTTCCACCTCGGCCTTCTGCTCGGCAAGCAGCGCGGCCTTCAGGGCGATGTCCTCGTTCGTCTGCTGCAGTTCCTTCTGCTGCGACTGCAACTCGCCCGCGAGCTGCTGCGACTGCACAAGCAGGCTCTCGGTGCGCATCGTCGCTTCGATCGTATTGAGCACGATCCCGATCGATGCGGTGAGCTGTTCGAGGAAGCCGCGCTGGCTGGGGGTGAATTCGCTGATCGACGCGAGTTCGATCACCGCCTTGATCTCGGCCTCGAACAGCACCGGCAGCACGATGACGCTGCGCGGCGTGGTGTCGAGCAGGCCGGACTGGATGCGCACCGTCCCGGTCTCGAGGTTGTCCACCATGATCATCTCACCCTGCGCCGCGCACTGGCCGATCAGGCCGTGGCCGATCTCGACGGTGTGCTGGTCGGGCGACAGCGGCGTGTCGGCATAGCCGGCAAGCTGGCGCAGGTGCGGACGCGTGCCGGCGGTCTCGACCACGTACATCAGGCCCTGCTGCGCATTCACCAGTGGCGCGAGCTCGCCCAGCAGCATGCGACCGAGCGTGATCAGGTCGCGCTGGCCCTGCATCATGCCGGAGAACTTCGCCAGGTTCGTCTTCAGCCAGTCCTGTTCGCGGTTGGACTCGGTGGTCGCACGCAGCGTGCCGATCATCGAGTTGATGTTGTCCTTCAGGTCGGCGAGCTCGCCGCGCACGTCGACCGTGATCGAGCGCGTGAGGTCGCCCTGCGTCACCGCGGTTGCCACGTCGGCGATCGCGCGCACCTGGTTGGTCAGGTTCGCCGCGAGCTGGTTCACGTTCGCGGTCAGATCCTTCCAGGTACCGGCGGTGCCGGGCACGTTCGCCTGGCCGCCGAGGCGGCCTTCGACGCCGACCTCGCGCGCCACGGTCGTCACCTGGTCGGCGAAGATCGCGAGCGTGTCGGTCATCGCGTTGATCGTGTCGGCGAGCTCGGCGACTTCGCCCTTCGCTTCCACAGTCAGCTTCTGCTGCAGGTTGCCCTTCGCGACGGCGGTCACCACGCGCGCGATGCCGCGCACCTGCGTGGTGAGGTTCGCCGCCATCCAGTTCACGTTGTCGGTGAGGTCCTTCCAGGTGCCGGCCACGCCGGGCACGGACGCCTGGCCGCCGAGCTTGCCTTCGGTACCGACTTCTCGGGCCACGCGCGTGACTTCCGCGGCGAAGCCGTTGAGCTGGTCCACCATCACGTTCAGCGTGTTCTTCAGCTGCAGGATTTCGCCCTGCGCGTCGACCGCGATCTTGCGCGACAGATCGCCCTTCGCCACCGCGGTCGCGACTTCGGCGATGTTTCGCACCTGGGTGGTCAGGTTCGACGCCATCGAGTTGACGTTGTCGGTCAGATCCTTCCACGTACCGGCGACGCCGGGCACCTGCGCCTGGCCGCCGAGCTTGCCTTCGGTACCGACTTCTCGCGCCACGCGCGTGACTTCCGCGGCGAAGCCGTTGAGCTGGTCGACCATCGTGTTGAGGGTGTTCTTCAGCTCGAGGATTTCGCCCTGCGCGTCGACCGCAATCTTGCGCGACAGATCGCCCTTCGCCACTGCGGTCGCGACTTCGGCGATGTTTCGCACCTGCGTGGTCAGGTTCGACGCCATCGAGTTGACGTTGTCGGTGAGGTCCTTCCACGCGCCGACCACGCCCGGCACCTGCGCTTGGCCGCCGAGCTTGCCTTCGGTACCGACCTCACGCGCCACGCGCGTGACTTCCGCCGCGAAGCCGTTGAGCTGGTCCACCATCGTGTTGACGGTTTCCTTCAGCTGCAGGATCTCGCCGCGCACGTCCACGGTGATCTTGCGCGACAGATCGCCCTTCGCGACCGCCGTGGTCACCTCGGCGATGTTTCGCACCTGCGAGGTGAGGTTCGACGCCATCGAGTTGACGTTGTCGGTCAGATCCTTCCACGTGCCGGCGACGCCGGGCACCTGCGCCTGGCCGCCGAGGCGGCCTTCGGAGCCGACCTCTCGCGCCACGCGCGTGACTTCCGCCGCGAAGCCGTTGAGCTGGTCCACCATCGTGTTGATGGTGTTCTTGAGTTCGAGGATCTCACCGCGCACGTCCACGGTGATCTTGCGCGACAGATCGCCCTTCGCCACCGCGGTGGTCACGTCGGCGATGTTGCGCACCTGCAGCGTCAGGTTCGACGCCATCGAGTTCACGTGGTCGGTCAGATCCTTCCACGTGCCGGCGACGTCCGGCACCTGCGCCTGGCCGCCGAGCTTGCCTTCGGTGCCGACCTCGCGTGCTACTCGTGTCACTTCCGCGGCGAAGCCGTTGAGCTGGTCCACCATCGTGTTGATGGTGTCTTTCAATTCGGCAATTTCGCCGCGCACGTCCACGGTGATCTTGCGCGACAGATCGCCCTTCGCGACCGCCGTGGTCACTTCGGCGATGTTTCGCACCTGACTGGTCAGGTTCGACGCCATCGCGTTCACGGAGTCGGTCAGATCCTTCCAGGTGCCGGCCACGCCGGGCACGATCGCCTGGCCGCCGAGCTTGCCTTCGGTACCGACCTCGCGCGCGACGCGCGTCACTTCCGAGGCGAAGCCGCGCAGCTGGTCCACCATCGTGTTGATGGCTTCCTTCAGCTGCAGGATCTCGCCGCGCACGTCCACGGTGATCTTGCGCGACAAGTCGCCGTTCGCCACGGCGATCGTCACTTCGGAGATGTTTCGCACCTGCGCGGTGAGGTTCGACGCCATCTGGTTGACCGAGTCGGTCAGGTCCTTCCAGACGCCGGACACGCCCTTCACCTTCGCCTGGCCGCCGAGCTTGCCGGCTGTGCCGACCTCGAGCGCGACGCGCGTCACTTCGGACGCGAACTCGCCCATCTGCTCGATCATGCGGTTCACGTTCGTCGCCGAACGCAGGAACTCGCCCTGCAGCGGACGGCCATCGGCCTCCAGCGGCACGGTGCGCGACAGATCGCCCTTCGCGACCGCGCCGACCGCGGCGGTCATCGTCTCGACCGGCCGCACCAGGTCGTCGATCAGCTCGTTGACCGAGCGCTCCATCGCGGCCCACGCGCCCTGCCGGTTCGCCGGCTGCAGGCGCTGGCGGGTCTGGCCTTCGCGGCCGACCTTCTGGCCCACGCGGTCCAGCTCCTGCGCCAGGCGCCGGTTATGGCCCACGATTTCGTTGAATGCTTCAGCGAGCTTGCCTTCCAGCCCTTCCAGATGCCGCGGCATCTGCACGGTGAAATCACCATCGCGCATCGCGGCCATGGCCTCGAGCAGCTGGTGGAGGGCGTCGGCTTCGACGAGCGGTAAGGGACGACGCTCAAGGACGATATCGGTCACGGTCTGGCTTCATGCTTGGCCCGTTCCCCACGGGCTAGGACCGGGGAGTCTAGGGCGGCCCCGTGCAGGCCATCTTCGCATCGTCTTCACGCATTTGACGGCATGGCGCGAGCATTAGGCGTGCAGGGCCGGTGGCGGCGTCGCGCGGGGATCAGCCGCCGCTCGCTTGGGCCATCGCAAGTGCTTGTGCCGACGCGCGTTTTTGCAGAGCTCGCCTGCGGATGCCAATGCCACCGGGTGCGACCTTGACTAATTCAGCTCATTGAATGCGGCGCCGCGCGAGGTGATCAAGCCGTGACCGCCGTCGCGTTGTCGCTTTTGAACTCGAGCGTGCGGCCCCCCTCTCGGCCGCTCGCGTGCGGCAGGCGCGATGCCGGCGACGGTCCTACGACAGACGATTGCGTGCTGGGCATTGCCGACCGCGCTTCATGCGTTGGCGGCTGTCGAACGCGCATCGGAGGTCGTTGCACGGGCGTCATGGGTCGCGGCGCGGGCATGGCAGGCCGCCAACCCGGCGCCATCGGTCGCGGCGCGAGCGTGATCGGCCGCGAACCGGGCTCCATACATCGCGGCGCGGGAGTGATCGGCCGCGAACCGGGCGTTATAGGTCGCGCCGCGGGCGTGAGAGGTTTGCAACCGGGCGTCGTCGGTCGTGGCGTGAGCGTGAGAGGTCGTCGGGCGAGCATCACAGGTCACGCCGCATGGGATACAGGTCGCGAAGCGGGCGTTATAGGTCGCCGAGTGCGCGTCGCAGGCCCTGAACCGGGCGATGCGGGCCGCCGGATACGGCTTGCCGCGTCTCAAACCGGTGGCACGGCCTCGCCTGCACGCGTCGCAGCGTCTTTGACCGATCACCGTGGCCGGCAAATCCGGCGATGCGCTTGGTGCACGCGTGCAAGCGGCCCGGGCGAGCCGGCATGTGCGGAATGCGCCGCTGCCGGCGCGGACGCCGTTAGGCCCCGCGGGTGACAGGTGCTCGTGCGGGCAGGCAAGCCGCGCGTACGGCCTGGTCGCATGCGCATCGCGAATGCCCGGAGCTGCCGGGCTCCGGCGCTGGGCCGACGTTCGATCGCGTGCTGACCCGCGACTCGATGCGGTGAGGAGCGCTTGCTGGCGGGTCACTGCCGCCTATCGGCTGCGAACGTCGGGAGCTGCTCAGCTCCGGACACTTCGCCGCAGCCAGATCGCGTAATGGTCCGGAACTCGAGCGGGCGAGGACGGGATGCATGCGCGCCCGGCGCGTTGCGTCGGGCCGGACATCCGCCGGTCTACAGCGGCAGCGCGCCGGACCGGCGGTGCCTCAGATCGCTTAATACATCTGGTATTCCCGCCGGTGGGCCGTAGGCCCTACGCGGGACGGCCGCGTGCTTGCACCGGGCTGGACATCCGCCGATCCCGAGGGAACGGATGCCCATCCGCGAGGATGCCTTAGATCGCGTAGTACATCTGGTATTCGAGCGGGTGAGGCGCCGGCGCTACGCGGCATGGCCGCGTGCCTGCTGCGAACGCCCGGCGCGCTGCGCCGGGCAGGACATGCGCCGGTCTGGAGCGGCAGGGCTCCGGACGCCGCGGTGCCTTAGATCGCGTAGTACATCTGGTATTCGAGCGGGTGAGGAAGCGGCGCTTGCGCGGCATTGCCGCGCGCCGGTTCCGAACGCCCGGCGCGCTGCGCCGGGCCGGACATCCGCCGGTCCGAAGCCATGGATGTCCGGCCAGTACGTTCGATCAGATCGCGTAGTACATCTGGTATTCGAGCGGATGCGTCGCCGCGCGGAACGCGGTGACTTCCTTCATCTTCAGACCGATGTACGCGTCGATCAGGTCGTCGGTGAACACGCCGCCGGCCTTGAGGAAGTCGCGGTCCTTGTCGAGTGCTTCCAGCGCCTGGTCCAGGCTGTGGCACACGGTCGGGATGTTCTTCTCCTCTTCCGGCGGCAGGTCGTAGAGATCCTTGTCCGACGGTGCGCCCGGGTCGATCTGGTTCTTGATGCCGTCCAGGCCGGCCATCATCAACGCGGCGAAGATCAGGTAGCCGGAGTTCATCGGGTCGGGGAAGCGGATCTCGATGCGGCGTGCCTTCGGGTTCGCGACGTATGGAATGCGGCAGCTGGCCGAGCGGTTCGAGGCCGAATACGCGAGCATGACCGGCGCCTCGTAGCCCGGCACCAGGCGCTTGTAGCTGTTCGTCGTGGAATTGCAGAACGCGTTGAGCGCACGCGCATGCTTGAAGATGCCGCCGATGTACCACAGCGCCATCTGGCTCAGGCCGCCGTAACCGTCGCCGGAGAACAGGTTGGTGCCGCCCTTGGCCAGGCTCATGTGCACGTGCATGCCGCTGCCGTTGTCGCCGACGATTGGCTTGGGCATGAACGTGGCGGTCTTGCCGTTGCGGTGCGCGACGTTCTTGATCACGTACTTCATCGCGAGCAGCTCGTCGGCCTTCTTGGTCAGCGAGTTGAACTTCGTGCCGATCTCGCACTGGCCGGCGTTCGCGACTTCATGGTGGTGCACTTCGACTTCGATGCCGATCGCTTCGAGCGTTTTGCACATCTCGGCGCGGATGTCGTGCAGCGTGTCCAGCGGCGCGACCGGGAAGTAGCCGCCCTTGACCCCGGGGCGGTAGCCGGTATTGCCGCCCGCGTATTCACGGCCGGAGTTCCACGCCGCTTCTTCCGAATCGATGTGGAAGAACGTATGGCCCATCTCGTTCGCATAGCGCACCGAATCGAAGATGAAGAATTCGGGCTCCGGGCCGAAAAACGCCTGGTCGGCAATGCCGGCGGATTTCAGGAACGCCTCGGCGCGCCTGGCGACGCCGCGCGGGTCGCGCGAGTAGGCCTGCATCGTGGCCGGGTCGAGGATGTCGCAGACCAGCACCAGCGTCGGGTCGGCGGTGAACGGGTCGACGAATGCGCTGGACGGGTCCGGCAGCAGCACCATGTCGGACTGGTGGATG
>CADCUA010000651.1 GCA_902805755.1 uncultured Lysobacter sp. | reverse complement strand
GTAATTTCCGCGCATTCGCCGCATCGGTGGGCCTGCCGGCCGAGGCCGAATGCGTGTCGCTGCCGTCGCCGTTCGACCTGCAGAAACAGGCGGTGCTGCAGGTGCCGGCGTTTCCGGTGCTGCCCGACCACGAAGGCCATCCGAAGGCGATCGCCGAATGGCTCGCGCGCGAGCTGGACTGGGCGGCCGGCTCGCTCGTGCTGTTCACCTCGCGACGCAAGATGGAAGCGGTGTCCGCGCTGATGCCGGCCTCGCGCCAGGCGCAGGTGCGAGTGCAGGGCTCGATGGGCAAGCAGGCGCTCGTCGATGCACATTGCGCAGCGGTGGATGCGGGCGAGGGCAGCGTGCTGTTCGGGCTCGCATCGCTGGGCGAAGGCCTGGACCTGGCGCGCGATTACTGCTCCACCGTGGTGATCACGCAGCTGCCGTTCGCGGTGCCGACCGAGCCGGTGCTGGCGACGAAATCCGAATGGCTGGAATCGCGCGGGCAGAATCCCTTTCTGCTCGTCACCGTGCCCGATGCGATCCGCGTGCTGACGCAGTACGCGGGCCGGCTGATCCGCACCTCGGAAGACACCGGCCGCATCGTGCTGCTGGACCGGCGCGTGGTGACCAAGCGCTACGGGCGCGACATCCTCGATGCATTGCCGCCGTTCCGGCGCGAGATCACGCCCTGAGCGGTAATCCACCGTGCACTGCGCGGTGGATCGAGCGCCGCGACTGCCTGGGCGCGGCTAGACCGCTGCGATGGACGGCCCGTCCGTGCGCGCGGCCGGCTCCCACACCGTGGCCTGCCCCCGGCCGCGGTGTTTCGAGCGGTACATCGCCTGGTCGGCGCGCAGCAGCAGCTCGTCCGCGCTGATCCCGCTCGCGGGGGCGTAGAGCGCGACGCCGATGCTGGAAGACAGCTGTTCCGAATGCGCGCCGAGCCGGTACGGCGCGGCCGCCGACCGCAGGATCTTTCCCGCCACGTACAGCGCGTCGGCTTCGGGATTCGAGAGCGCTTCGGCGACCACCACGAACTCGTCGCCCGCCAGGCGCGCCACCGTGTCGACGGCGCGCACGGAACTGCGGATGCGTTGCGCGAACTCGCACAGCACGCGGTCGCCGGCCTCGTGGCCGAGCGTGTCGTTGACGTGCTTGAAGCGGTCCAGGTCGAGGAAGAACAGCGCCAGCGACTTGCCGGTGCGGTCGGCGCGTTGCATCGCGGCCGGCAGGGACTCGTGCAGAAGGCGCCGGTTCGGCAGGCCGGTCAGCATGTCGTGCAGCGCCTGCTGCGCGAGCGACGACTCGAGCTGCTTGCGTTCGGTGATGTCGCGCAAGAACGCGTCGAAATGCCGGCGATTGCGGCTCATGCGCAGGCGCATGCCGAGTTCGACCGGGATTTCGCGGCCGTCGCGCGTAACCGCGCCGACCTCGATGCGCTGGCCGATGACGCGCGCTTCGCCGGTCTGCAGGAAGCGTTGCATGCCACGGTTGTGGGCGTCGCGCATCGCCTCGGGAATGATCAGGTCGGCGAGCTTCTGCCCCACCGCGTCGCCGCGCGACCAGCCGAACGTCGCTTCCGCCATGCGGTTCCATTCCACGATGAGGCCGTGTTCGTCCATGCTCACGAACGCATCGTTCGCCTGTTCCAGGATGGATCC
>CADCUA010000650.1 GCA_902805755.1 uncultured Lysobacter sp. | reverse complement strand
GACCGAGTGCGGGCAGGATCCAGCCGTCACTGACCACGCGCACGAACACGCTCACCAGCAGCAGCGCGAAGAAGCGGTCGCGCCCGAACATCGTGCAACTGCCGGTGCGTCGCATGAGCTGGTCGGCCAGCAGGCGCGCGAGCAGGTAGGTGACGATCGATTCGGCCCAGATGACGTACGCGCTCGCCGGCTTGATCAGCAGCAGCGGCACGAGGTAACCGGGCACCACGAGGCCCGCCATCGTCGTGCCGAAGCGCAGGTTGAGCACGGTGATCACGCACAGCCCGACCCAGACCGTGGTGATCACGGAACTGTCGAGCGCCTGTGCGGGAAAGATCGGCAGGACCATGGCGCTTACGCCGCTCGCGGCAGTGTCAGCATCGCGATGTAGCCCTTGCCGAGCGCGGCTTCGAGCCTGAACGCACTGCGGTCCTCGAGCGCGGCGGCTGCATGTGCCACGCGTTCGAGCGGTGACGAATGCGGTCGCGGTGCAAGGTCGGCCCCGTCACGCATCACGTCCTGCACGTACCACGTGGGCATGCCGTAGCCGTCGTTCGCAAGGCGCAGCTGCAACGCCCCGCCGGCATGCGGTGCATGTGTGATCTCCACCGCGCTACCCGGCGCCGCGTCGTCGAGCAGCAGTGCGAGCAGTGCGCGCAACAGCTGCGCAAGCGGCTCCTCGGCCGCTGCGACCGCGGGCACCTGCTGCGGCAGCTGGATTTCCACGCCTTTCTCACGGGCCACGCGCGCAAGGGTCTTGCTGGTGCGCTGCAGGAGCTGCTGCAGGTCGAGCCGTGCCACGCCGCCGTCATCCGCCCCGGGGGCTGCTTCGGACTGCAGCAGCAGGTGGCGCGCATCGTCCAGGCCGCTGGCGACGATGGCGGCTAGCTGCTCGCGCGAGTTCGCATCGGCGCCAAGCGACCCCACGGTGCGCGCGATCGCGTCGAGCGTCGCTTCCGACCGGCGCGCGTACTGCGCGGCGGCCTGGCCGAGGCGCGTTGCCAGTTCGACGCTGCGCGCGTCCGGCACGATCTCGACGATCATGCCCAGCAGGTCGAACGGCGAAACCGCGGTGCCGGCCTGGTCGTGCGCGCGCCGCAGGATTGGCCGCAATATCAGCGCCTGGGACGCCAGCGTCGGCGACTCGCGCATCGGCAAGCGGGCTTCGGTGCCGGTGCCCAGGATCACGTGGCGCATCGTCTGCTTTGCCACACCGGACGCGAGGCCGCACTGCTGTTCGAGCATGCCGGTAACCGACAGCGCCGCCAGCGGCTGCCCGATGCTATCGGCGAACTCCTCGAACGAGGGATTCGCGAACTGCACGCGGCCGAGCAGGTCGCAGACGGCGATCGGATTGCCCACGGCGGCGAACACGTCGCGGTGGGCGGCCAACTGCTCGCGCGCCTGGGTTGCGCCGTCAAGCAGGCGTGCCCGCATGTGTGCCAATGACGGCCAGCGCCGCGCGGCCGGGTCGCCTGCGGCACCGGTATCGCCGGCGCGCAGGATCACCTTTGCGACCTCGTTCGCGTAGCGCGCGGCTTCGCCGATGAGCGTGTCCAGCGTCGCGCCCGCCGGCGCCGTCACGCTGAAGGCCCAGAAGCCCACGAGCAGGTCGGCCGCCATGAGCGGGGTGATGAGATCCACCACAC
>CADCUA010000649.1 GCA_902805755.1 uncultured Lysobacter sp. | reverse complement strand
CCAAGAAAGATCGCCTCGTGACCGTGCGCGAGGGTGCGCCGGACGAGGAGGTGCTGGGGCTGTTGCACAAGCACCGCATCGAGAAGGTGCTGGTGGTCAACGACGGCTTCGAGTTGCGCGGCCTGATCACTGTCAAGGACATCCAGAAAAAGCGCGACAATCCGAATGCCGCCTATGACGCCAGCGAACGGCTGCTTGTCGGCGCGGCAGTCGGCGTCGGTGGTGACACCGAGGCCCGCGTCGAAGCACTGGTCGCAGCCGGCGTCGACGTCATCGTGGTCGATACCGCGCATGGACATTCGCAGGGCGTGTTGGACCGCGTGAAGTGGGTCAAGCAGCGCTTCCCGAACGTGCAGGTTATCGGCGGCAACATCGTCACCGGTGATGCGGCGCTCGCGCTGATGGACCATGGAGCGGACGCGGTGAAGGTTGGCGTCGGCCCCGGTTCGATCTGCACCACGCGCATTGTCGCGGGCGTGGGTGTGCCGCAGATCACCGCCGTGTCGATGGTCGCCGAAGCGCTGCAGGATCGTATTCCGCTGATCGCCGACGGCGGCATCCGCTTCTCGGGCGACATCGGCAAGGCGATCGTCGCCGGCGCATCGAGCGTGATGGTCGGCGGACTGTTCGCCGGCACCGAGGAGTCGCCGGGCGAGACCGAGCTGTTCCAGGGGCGCAGCTACAAGAGCTACCGCGGCATGGGTTCGCTGGGCGCGATGGAGCAGGGCTCGAAGGACCGCTACTTCCAGGACGCCTCCGACGCCGACAAGCTCGTGCCGGAGGGCATCGAAGGCCGCGTGCCATACCGCGGTCCGCTGCGCAACGTCGTCCACCAGCTCGCCGGTGGCCTGCGCGCGACGATGGGCTACGTCGGCTGCGCGACGATCGAGGAGATGCGCCGCAAACCGAGCTTCGTGCGCGTGACCAGCGCCGGAACGCGCGAGAGCCACGTGCACGACGTGCAGATCACCAAGGAAGCCCCGAACTACCGGGGCGTGTGAATCACGCGGCCGCAGCTGTTTGCAGGCCGGCTTCCATCCATCGAACACCAGCATCGAAGCGGTTCCATGACCGACATCCACAGCGACAAAATCCTCATCCTCGATTTCGGCGCGCAGTACACGCAGCTGATCGCCCGCCGGATCCGTGAGATCGGGGTCTATTGCGAAGTCTGGGCGTGGGACCACGATCCGTCCGAGATCGCGGGCTTCGGGGCGAGGGGCATCATCCTTTCGGGCGGGCCGGAGTCCACGACGGTGGCCGACGCGCCGCGCGCGCCGCAGGAGGTGTTCGATTCCGGGCTGCCCATCCTCGGCATCTGCTACGGCATGCAGACGCTGGCCGCGCAGTTGGGCGGTGCAACCGAAGCGGCCGATGCGCGCGAGTTCGGCCATGCCCAGGTCGAACTGATCGCCGAGGATTCGCTGCTTGACGGTCTCAAGGACCATCCGGGTTCGCCACCGAAGCTCGATGTGTGGATGAGCCACGGCGACCACGTGTCCAAGGCGCCGCCGGGTTTCGTGGTAACCGCGCGGACCGACCGCATCCCCGTGGCCGCCATGGCGAACGAAGCCAAGCGCTGGTACGGCGTGCAGTTCCACCCGGAAGTCACGCACACCAAGTCCGGCCAGGCGATGCTGCGCAGGTTC
>CADCUA010000648.1 GCA_902805755.1 uncultured Lysobacter sp. | reverse complement strand
CCAATGTCGATGAAGAAGGCGTACTGCCAGCGCCCGGTATGCCCCGGACGCGACTCGATCCGGTTCATGCTCAGGCCGTGACGCGCGAACGGCGCAAGAACATGGTGCAGCGCGCCGGGCTGGTCGTTGATGAAGACGAGCAGCGAGGTGCGGTCATTGCCCGACGGCGGAAACAGCTCGCGCCCCAGCACCAGGAAGCGCGTCGTGTTGTCCGGGCGGTCCTCGATCGGTCCCGCGATGCTCTTGAGTCCGTATACGCTCGCCGCGCTCGCACCGGCAATCGCCGCGGTGTCGTCGGAACCGCGTGCACGTCGCGCGGCTTCGGCATTGCTCGCCACTGGAATCGTTTCAGCACTAGGCAGGTATTGCCGCAGCCACGCCTTGCACTGCGCGAACGACTGCGGATGCGAGTACACGCGCTCCACATCCTCGATGCGACCGGTGCGCGAGAGCAGGTGCTGGTGGATGCGAAGCTCGACTTCGCCGCAGATCTTGAGCGATGACGTCAGGAACATGTCCAGCGTCGACTGGATCGTGCCCTGCGTGGAGTTCTCCACCGGCACGATGCCGAAGTCCGCGTTGCCGCTTTCGACTTCCTGGAACACCTCTTCGATGCTCGCAAGCGGCAGCCCGTGTACGGAATGCCCGAAGTGCTTGAACACCGCCTGCTGCGAATGCGTGCCTTCCGGGCCGAGGAAACCGATCTTCAACGGCTCCTGCTGCGCCAGGCAGGCGGACATGATTTCGCGGAACAGCCGCACGAGCACTTCGTCACCGAGCGGGCCGTCGTTGCGATCCACCACGCGCCGCAACACCTGGGCCTCGCGCTCGGGGCGGTAGTAGTCGACGGCGGCGGCAAGCTTGCCCTTCGCCCGGCCCACCTGCCCGGCGAAGCGCGCGCGTTCGCCGATGAGCTGTTGTATCTGCAGGTCGATGCCATCAATGCGCTCGCGCAGCGAGGCCAGGTCGATGCCGTTCGCATCTGCAAGCGGATCCTGCATCGGCTCGTCGGTTGCGGACATGTCAGCCGTGCCTCCGGGCGAAATCACCCATGAAATCGACCAGCGCGCGCACGCCGGCTTCCGGCATCGCGTTGTAGATCGATGCGCGCATGCCGCCGAGCACGCGGTGGCCTTTGAGTGCGAGCAGTCCGGCCTGCTTCGATTCGGCAAGGAATGCGGCGTCGAGCCGCTCGTCGTGCAGGAAAAACGGCACGTTCATGCGCGAGCGTGCCTGCACGGCGATCTCGTTGCGGTAGAACCCGCCGGAACCGTCGATGGCCTCGTAAAGCATCGTCGCCTTGCGCGCATTGCGGCGGGCAAATTCCGCGACGCCCCCCTGGTCCAGCATCCAGCGGAACACCAGCCCCGCGAGATACCAGTTCCACGTGGGCGGCGTGTTCAACATGGATTCGCCGCGCACGTGTGAGCGGTAATCGAGGATGTCCGCCCTCGCCTGCCCGCTGCGCTCGAGCAGGTCGCGCCGGATGATCACCACACTCACACCCACCGGCCCGAGGTTCTTCTGCGCACCCGCGTAGATGACGCCGAATCGCGACACGTCGAGTGGCTCGGACGCGATGCTCGAACTGAAATCCGCCACCAGCGGCGTCTTCGTATCGATATCCGGCACGTCGTGGAACTCGACGCCATGGATGGTCTCGTTCGCGGTGTAATGGACGTAGGCCGCATCAGGCGATAACGACCACGTTGCCGGCGCAGGCACGTCACGGAAGCCGCCTTCCTCACTCGTCGCAGCAACGCGCGCGGTCACGTATGGACCGGCCTGCTTCATCGCCGTCTTGCTCCAGTGCCCGCTCACCACGTAGTCCACGGCCTGGCCGGGCTCGGCGAAGTTCAGCGCGATCAGCGCCTGTGCAGTCGTCGCGCCGCCAGCGAGAAACAGCACGGCGTAATCGTCGGGCACCCCCAGCAGCGTGCGCAGATCGGCGTCCGCCTGCGCGGCGACCTGCATGAACTCCGGGCCGCGATGGCTGAGTTCGATGATCGATGCGCCGACGCCGTTCCAGTCCAGCAGCTCGTCGCGGGCCTGCAGCAGGACGGGTTCGGGCAGCGTCGCCGGGCCGGCACTGAAATTGAAAACGCGTGACATGAAGCGCTCCGCACGTGGACGCAGGAGTATGCCGCAGCCCATCGCGCGCTGCGCCAGCGCAACGGCAGCAGCTGAGGCGGAACGCTTATATGCAGATTCACGCGCGACACCGCGCCAGCGCGGCCGTGGCGGACGTCAGCGCGCGCCGTATAGCAGCAGCAGACTCAGCGCGACCGACAGCAGCAGGGCCGCAAGCAGCAGCCAGGGCAACCGTCGCAACGCACGCGGCCACAGGCCGGTGTGCCCGGCCGGCGCCGTATCGGAAGGGTCTTCAATCGAACTGTCCGCATCATCGCGCGTCGCGGACGGCGCAGCCGCGCCACGCGGCGACTCGACCACGAAGCGCTGACTGGAGTCGACGACGAGCTGGTCACCGGAGACCAGCAGCGCATGCCGGACCGGATGTCCGTTGACGACGCTGCCGCTCGCGGACCCCATATCGCGAAGCACGACGCCGTACGGGTGCGGCTCAAGCCGCGCGTGATGGTCGGCGACCTCGGCCACGTCGAGGCGGATGTCGCAGGTTCGTGCCCGCCCGATCACCAGCGCGTTCTCAAGACCGAAAGACCGGCCATGATGCTGGCCACCCACGCCGCGCAGGACCATGCGGATGTCGGACTCGCCATTGAAGTCGCCATCCGGTGCGGGACCCGGCTCATCGCCGACAAGCAGCAGGTCCATCCCGTCGATGAAGAGTGCATCGCCCGCTCGCAACATCGCCATGCGTCGTACGGGGCGGCCATTGACGTGGACGCCACGCGCGCCATCGCGAACCTGCAACCACACGCCGCGACGATCCACGCAGAGCTGGGCGACCGCGTCCGACGGCCCGGCGTCACCCGCTTGCACGACGCCATCGCGGCCGATCGCGTGCGCGCCCGAGCCCAGGACGAGATCGGGCGAACGGGCGTCGGGAAATCGCAGTCTCAGGGCATTCACGGCGTCGGAATCTAGCATGATATCCCCCACATCTCGCGGGCACTGCGGTGTGTCCGACCCATCAGGAGAGACCCATGTCGCACATCGACATCCGCCACGCTCATTCGATGGACCCGGCAAGCGCGCGGCGCGCGGTGCAGGACCTCGCCGAAACACTCGCAAACCGTTTCGGCGTGGAGTACGGGTGGAACGGCGACATCCTCAACTTCGCGCGCAGTGGCATCGACGGACACATCGCGCTGTATCCAACCGAATTGCATGTCAGCGCGCGCCTGGGCTTCCTCCTATCGGCCATGAAGGGCTCGATCGAAGGCGAGATCCGGCGCGTGCTGTCCGAGCGCTTCGGCTGACAGCTGCTGGCCCGGCTCCGGGCCCGGGTGGACGGCGCTATAGTGCCGTCCGGTTTTCCCGCGACAGCTGGACGCAATGCCCACGAATGTTCCCCTGCTGCCCGCCCTGCTCGTAGCGCTGTTCTCGGGTGCGCTCGCCACGGTCTACCTTTGGCGACTGCACCGCAAGCGTCTCGAGGCGCAGGCAGGCATCCGGGCGCTTGCTGCAATGCGCTGGCGCGAGTTCTCGCAGTTCGTCATCAATGCGCTGCAGGCCCAGGGCTTCGACGCGCATGCGCTGTCGGAGGACGGAAGCGCCCGCGACCCGTCCGACCTCCTGCTCACGCGCGACAACCGCAGCTGGCTGCTCAGCTGCCGGCAGTCGGCGGAATTCGTCATTACCGCGAGACAGCTGCAGGAAATGTCCGACGCCGTGCGCAAGCGGTCGGCCGCCGGGGGCGTCATCGCCACGCTGGGCCGCATCGACAGCTCGGCGCGGCGCCCGCCCCAGGGCATCGAAGTGCTCGACGGCCAGACGCTGTGGCCGCTGATCGGCCCCCTGCTGCCGCAGGGCCTGCAGGAACATGTCGCGGAACAGTCGCGCGCCGGGGCTCGACGCCTCACCGTGTTCGCGTGGATCGGTGCGGCGCTTGTCGGGCTCGCCGTTGCGCTCGCGCTGTCGGCGATCCAGGCTACGTTCGCCGAGCGGCCCGCCGATCCTGCCCGTGCCGCCCAGCCGTCGGCTGCGGTCCGGCCGCAACCAGCAAGCGAGCCGACGCCGCGCGCTCCGGTTCTTGGCGAAGAGCAGCAGCGACAGCAGGTCATCGACGCGGTCGAGCAGATTCCCCGCGTGGAGAGCGCCAGCTGGGCATCCCGATCGACGCTGCTCATCAGCGCGGCGCCCGGCGACGATGACCTTCGCCCGCGCATCTGCGCAGTGCTCGAATCGTTCGAAGCGCTGCGCGCCTCGCGCGTGCAGCTGCAGGCCGCGTCCGGCGGCGCCGATGCGGTGCGTTTCTTCCACTGCCGCCTTTACTGATCAGACCCATCACGCCGGCATCCCGTCCCGGCGCTTCGAATACCGCCCCATGGCCGACCTGCAGCTCCAGTTCGAGAACGCGGCGCGCGCGGTCAGCGAGCTGCCGACGCGGCCCGACAATGCGTCGCTGCTGCGCCTGTACGGGCTCTACAAGCAGGCCACGGAAGGCGATGTCCATGGGCAGAAACCCGGCTTCTTCGATTTCGTGGGCAACGCGAAGTACGACGCCTGGGAAACGCTACGCGGCATGCCGCAGGCGCACGCTATGCAGGCCTATGTCGATCTCGCCACGCACCTCGGTGCCCCCGCTGCATCCAGCGACGAGGACCAACCCCGCGAGCGCGACCGGACTTGATCGGATGCCCTCGCGCCCGTAAACTGCGCGCCCGCATCAAACGGGCGGTTAGCTCAGCGGTAGAGCATTGCCTTCACACGGCAAGGGTCGCAGGTTCGAACCCTGCACCGCCCACCAGATCACGACAAACCCGGCCCCGCGCCGGGTTTTTTGTTGCGTGCAGCGTATAGCTCGCCTTTGCCAGTCGGTCCTCGAACGCAGCCGGAGCGATGGCTCGCGCACGGAAGCGTCTTCATGCATTCGCCCGGCAATGACGCTTGCCTGGCGACCAGCGTCGACGAGGATCGGCGGCATTCGCGAGGTCGGCGGTCGCCCGTGTGTGCGTCGGGCTACACCCGGGCCCGAACCAATGGACGGTGGGTGGGTACATGCGCACGCTTGCCGGCGCGATCACGCGTCAGGTAGCCATCCTGCCGGGCCTGGGCGGTCTGAACTTCCCTCCAGCCCGCCTGGATGTGCCTGCG
>CADCUA010000647.1 GCA_902805755.1 uncultured Lysobacter sp. | reverse complement strand
CTCCGGCCCGGCAGGCAAGTACGCAGTGCGCTTCACCGGCATCAACAGCAGCGACGATTACATCCGCCTCATCGGTTACCTGCAGAAGCAGGCGGTGGTGCGTCGGGTCACGCCGGTGAATGCATCACCCGATGGCATCACGCTCGAACTGGACCTGGTCAGCGGTGTTGGCGGGCTCAAGCGCGCGACCGCGAAGGGCGGCGTGATCGCGGGTGAGGAAGGCGACGAGCCGGTATTCCGGCTGCGCTGATGGAAACCGCAGATACGCCTCTGGAGGAAATCGCGCGTTTCCTGCGCCGGCTGCAGGCCTCGGCCGCCGTGCTGTTCGGCCTGTGGCTGCTGTGGCTGCTCGCACCGGTGCTGACGCCGTTCGTGCTTGCAGCGATGCTGGGCTGGCTGGGCGATCCGCTGGTCGACCGCCTCGAGACCTCCGGGTTCTCGCGCAGCAGTTCGGTTGCATTGGTGTTTTCGGCGATGACGCTGATCCTGCTGGCGATGCTGGTGGTACTGGTGCCCCTGATCCAGAGGCAGATCATCACGCTGATCGAATCGCTGCCGAGCTACCGCGAATGGCTGCTGCAGACCGTGCTGCCATGGATCGAATCGCGCACGCAGGTGCGCGTGAGCCAGTGGCTGGACATCGATTACCTCGCCAACCTGATACGCAGCAATTGGCAGCGCGCGGGCGGATTCGCGGCGACGCTGCTGGGATACGTATCGCGTTCGGGCTTCGCGATGCTGGCACTGCTCACGAACCTCGTGCTGGTGCCGGTGCTCGCGTTCTTCTTCCTGCGTGACTGGGACGCGATGGTCGAGCGCGCCGCCGCGCTGATTCCCCGCCGCCACCTGCCCACCGTGACGCGACTGGCGCTGGCGTCCGGTGACATGTTGCGTGCGTTCCTGCGCGGTCAATTCCTGGTCATGGTGATCCTCGGCGTCATGTACGGCCTCGGCCTGTGGATGGTGGGGCTGGACCTCGGCATCCTGATCGGTTTCATCGCGGGATTGCTGACATTCGTGCCCTATCTCGGCCCGGCGGGCGGCATCGCGATGGGCGTGATTGCCGCGCTGGTGCAGTTCGGCGACTGGCAGCACGTTGCGGGCGTGCTGGCCGTGTTCGGCATCGGACAGGTCATCGAAAGTTACTGGTTGACGCCGAAAATGGTGGGCGACCGTATCGGCCTGCATCCGGTCGCAGTGATCTTCGCGGTGCTGGCGGGTGGGCAGCTGTTCGGGTTCGTGGGCATGCTGATCGCGTTGCCGGTGGCGGCGGTGGCGAACGTTTTGCTGCACTTCGTGCAGGAGCGCTATACGCACAGCCGGCTTTACGTCGGCGATGAGCCGCAGATCGTGCTGGACACGTCCACACCGCTCGTTGCGGCGTCGGAGCGCGGATCGGCGCAATGACGTCGCCGGGCCCGACCCCGGCAGTGCCGCAGTTGCCACTGGCGCTGCGCTACCCGCCGGACCAGCGACTGGACGCCTATCTGCATGCGCCGCCGGGCGCTGTCGAGCAGTTGCATGCGGCCGCGACCTGCGCCGGCGGGGACTGGCTGTTCGTCGCGGGCGCACCCGGGGTGGGCAAGACGCATCTGTTGCTGGGCGCCTGCGCCGCGGCCGATGGCGCACAGCGTCGTGCGGTGTACCTGCCCTTGCACGCCGCCGCCGGACGGCTGCGCGACGCGCTGGTCGCGCTGGAAGGCCATGACCTCATCGCACTGGACGGCGTGGAGTGCATCGCGGGACATCGGGAGGACGAGGTCGCATTGTTCGACGCACACAACCGTGCACGCCAGTCGGGCGCGACGCTGCTTTACTCGGCGCGCGAGCAGCCGGATTCACTCGCACTCGTGCTGCCGGACCTGCACTCGCGGCTGTCGCAGTGCACGCGCATCGTGCTGTCGCCGCTGGACGACGAGGGACGGCGCGACGTGCTTCGTCAGCGTGCTCAGCGGCGTGGGCTGGTCATCGACGCCGCTGCACTGGACTGGCTGCTGCGACGCGTGGACCGCGACCTGGCGGGTCTGACCCACCTGTTCGATCGCCTGGATCGCGCATCGCTGGCGGCGAAGCGACGCATCACCGTGCCGTTCCTGCGGCAGACACTCGAAGGCGTGCCTTAGCAACGCGCCCTGGCCGGCGTCCGCGCTGGGCGGCTACCGGTCTGCGACTACCGATCGCAGGTGTTCGATCGGTGCGCGCACCCGCGGTATCGGCGGTTTGAGGACCACTCGGCGACCCATTTCGCGTGATCGCGCATGCTGCCCATCTGCATTGCATGCGGATCATGCGGCGTTGCAGGCGCTACGCATTCACAGTCGAACGGTCCGGATTACGGCGCAGTCTTCGGATGAGCCGCCAACGCGGCGAGCAGCGGCACCGGATCCAGAGGTTTGACGAAGTGCGCATCGAATCCGGCTTCACGGGAGAGCGCGCGGTCCTGCGGCTGTCCATAACCCGATAGCGCGACGATGAGCGCGCTACGCCCGGCGCCGTTCCGCAAGCGGTGGGCGAGCTCATACCCCGTCATGCCGGGCAGGCCGATGTCCAGGATGTAACCATCGGCGCACACATCGGCCTGCAGCGCGGATTCGGCGCAGTGGAACGTTGAAACGCGGTGTCCGTGCGCTTCGAGCAGGCTCGCCAGCGATTGCGCCGCGTCGACGTTGTCGTCGACCACCGCAAGATGCAGCGGAGCATCCGCCGACGGGTGGCCGCGCACGTTGCATTGCGCCTCGTTGGCCGGCGCACCGGTCGCAGGCAGGCTGAGGATGAAAGTGCTGCCGCGACCCGGTCCCGCGCTGTGCGCGGTGATGTGGCCACCGTGCAATGTGGTCAGGCTTTTCACCAATGCCAGCCCGATACCGAGGCCTCCCTGCGCGCGGTCGGGCGTGCGTTCGGCTTGAGTGAACAGCGCGAAGACATGCGGCAACAGCTTGCCGTCGATGCCGTTGCCGTCGTCCTGCACGGTCACCTGCACGCGGTCATCGGTTGCGCGTACATCCAGCGTGATCTGACCGCCGGGGGGCGTGTATTTCGCCGCGTTGTTGAGCAGGTTCGCGACGATCTGCGTCAGACGCGTGCGATCGCCGTTCACCCACAGCGGCGTCGCGCTGGATCGCAGCGACAGCGTATGGCGGCGGCCGTCGATCAATGGCGCGACCTGTTCGATTGCCCCACGCACCGCCGCGCGCAGGTCGAGGATTTCGCGGTCCAGCGTGACGAGGCCGCGCGTGACGCGCGAGACGTCAAGCAGGTCGTCCACCAGTTCGGTCATGTGTCGTACCTGACGCGTGATGATCGCGCTGGCCTGCATCACGCGCTTCTCATCGCGCGCTGAAAGCCGCAGCAGTTCGGCAGCCGTGCTGATCGGCGCCAGCGGATTGCGCAGCTCGTGCGCAAGCATCGCGAGGAACTCGTCCTTGCGGCGATCGGCCTGGCGCAGCGTTTCCTCGCTCTGCTGCAGCGCGGTCTGCACGAGCTTCTGCTCGTGGATATCCGTGCAACTGCCCATCCAGCGGATGATGCCGCCGGCCTCGTCGCGCACCGGCAACGCGCGGCCCAGTACCCAGCGGTATTCACCCGTATGGTGGTGCAGGCGGTACTCGATCTCGTAACGCTCGCCGGTTGCCAGGCTGTGCGCCCAGCGCGTCCACGCGCGCGCCTGGTCGTCGGGATGGAATATCCCGTTCCATGCCTCGCCGTCGGTCGAGCCGTCGGGCACGCCGGTGAACTCGTACCACTGGCGGTTGTAGTAGTCGGCGCTTCCGTCCGGCAACGTCGACCACACCATCTGCGGCATCGCCTCGGCAATGGTTCGGAACTTCGCCTCGCTTTCGCGCAGCCCGGCCTCCGCACGCACGCGGTCGCTGACATCCATCTGCGCCACGACCGCGCCTTCGATGCTGCCATCCGATGCGTGTACCGGCGCGGCCTGGATCACGATGGTGCGGCGCGTGCCGGGCTCACCAAATGGCTCGATCTCCACCACGTTCTGGCGCACATCCTCGCCGCGCAGCGCCCGTGCAAGGGGCCAGTCGGACGCGGCCAGCGCTTCGCCATGCCGGGGTGAGCCGTCGGCCCACCAGCCCTTCCATTCTCCGTACTCGTCGACGCCGCCGGAGATCGGGTAGTCGCCCCATAGCAGCCGGGTGGCGGCGTTTGCCAGCACCAGTCGCCCATTCGGGTCCGCGTAGAAAATCGCCACCGGCGCGGCTTCGAGCAGCGCGTCGAGGCGGCGGCGCTCGCGTTCTGCCTGGGCGGCGCTGGCAAGGGCACGCTCGCCAGCAGCACGCAGTTCCGCTTCGGCCCGTTTGTGCGCGGTGATATCGAGCACCGCGCCCAGCAGTCGACTGGGCGTGCCGCTCGCGCTGCGGTACACACGGCCCGAGCTGCTGATCCAGTGCACGCTGCCGTCCGGCCAGACGATGCGGCAGTCGAGGTGCCAGCCGTCCAGCGAGCCGAGCGCATTGCGCATCGCGTCAGCGACGCGGGCGCGATCCTCCGGATGCACATGCTCCATCAGGCGCTGGTACGACCAGGCATCCAGCGGCTCGGGATAACCGAAGCAGCGATCGTGGACCGCCGAGGTCCGGGCCGCACCGGTTGCCAGGTCGAGTTCCCATTCGCCGACTTGCGCGGCCTCCAGCACGAAGCGCAGGCGCGCGGCGGTCTCGCGCTGTTCCTCCTGGACGCGATGAAGATCCGTGATATCACGCGAAACGGAGAGTATGGAATCAACCGCGCCGCTGCTGCCGATGATCGGCGTAACAGTGACGTCCCACCATTTCGGCGTGCCTTTCGCGGTCGGGCAGAAGGCGCTGAACCGGCTAACCCGGCCGGCGCGCGCACCGTCCAGCGCGGCCTGGATTTCGGTATAGCTGTCCTGCGGCCACAACGCGTGCCAGTGCTGCCCGCTGACCGACGCGAAGTTGTCGATCTCCATCGTGCACTGCCCATGCTGGTTCATCGCCAGCAGCCGGCCCTGCACGTCGAGGATCTTCACGCAGTCCGGGCTGCTTTCAAACAGAACCGTATCGAGCGCGGTGCCTGCCTGCTCGCCGGGCCAGGCAGGGTTCGCAGAGGTGTTCAACAGGAACCCGCGGACGCGTGGGAGCGCGCGGCTGCAGTGGTCGGCAAGGGATGCTCCGCCCGGTGTATGCAGGAGGAGCGGTGCTGGCGGATTCTGCTCATGGGGATCCGGCGAGCTGGGAAAGCGCGCGGTGCTGCGAGGACGCGCAATGTAGCCGATGCAAGCTCAAATTCCCGTGTACGCAATGTGCACGTGTGTGTGCGGCGTGTCACCGCCGCGACGCCGATGCTGATGACCGGTCGCGCCGGCAACAGTTGTAGCCGTACTGCCGTCGTATTACTCGCACAGGCGCACCAGATACCCGGAATGGTCTGGTGCACGGCAGCCTATAAGTCCGGGCCCGACCGCAGCCGCGTATCGAGCGTGGCCAGCCGCTCGGGTGTGCCCACGTCGGTCCACTGCGATGCATGCCGCTCGCCGCTGACGCGGCCGTTGTGCATTGCCTTGCGCAGCAGTGGCGCAAGCTTGAAGCGCGGCGGTGTCTGGTCCGCCCCCGGTGCGTTGCCGACGACTTCGCGCCAGCCGTCGAACAGGCGCGGCCGGTATACGCCGATTCCGGAGAACGTCAGCCGTGCTTCGCCATCGCTGTGAACCGCGTCGCCCACGAGTGCGAAATCACCGCCCGGGTGCTGCGGCGGGTTGTCGACCAGCACCAGATGCGCATCGCCCGCCGGGTCGCGCGGCAGGCACGCGAAGTCGTAGTCGGTCCAGATATCACCGTTGATCGCAATGAATGGTGCGTCCGGCGCATCATCGCCGCGCAAGGCCGGCAACGCGTTCCACATGCCGCCGCCGGTCTCGAGCGGCGTCGTGCCTTCGTAGCTGAAGCGCAGACGCAGGCGCCAGGCCGAGCCGTCTCCGAGCGCAAGCGGGAACTGCTCTGCGAGCCAGCTGGTGTTGACGACAACATCGGACACGCCGAGCGAGGCGAGCTTTTCCAGATGCCAGACAATCAGCGGCTTGCCGCCGACTTCGAGCAGCGGTTTCGGCGTGCGGTCGGTCAGCGGACGCATGCGCTCGCCCAGGCCTGCCGCGAAGATCAGTGCCTTCATGATGCGTCCGTCGCCTGCAGGGCCGGGCGCACGTGGCGATTGATGACCTCGAGCAGCGGTGCGAGCTCGGGATAGCGCGGCACCACGCCGTCCAGATACGCGAGAAAGCGCGGCGCGTCGGCAAGGTATTTCGGCTTGCTGTCGCGATGGCACAGCCGCGCGAAGATGCCCAACACTTTCAAATGGCGTTGAACGCCGATCCAGTCGGCATCGCGACGGAAGCGCGCCAGCGTCGGCACCGGCAGGCCGGCCTGCAACGCGCGTGCGTGGTAACCGTCCAGCCACGCGTCGACACGCGCCTGCGGCCAGCTCAGGAACGCGTCCTTGAACAGGCTCAGCGCGTCGTATGCGATCGGCCCGCGCACCGCATCCTGGAAGTCCAGCACGGCGGGGCCGTCGATCGCGGGCATCAGGTTGCGCGGCATGAAGTCGCGATGCACCAGTACCTGCGGCTGCACGAGGGCGGCATCGATCAGGCGACGGTAGGCGAGGTCCAGCGCTTCGAGATCCGCGCAGTCGAGCGTCACGCCGAGATGGCGCGTCAGGAACCATTCGTCGAACAGGCGCAGCTCACGTGCGAGCATCGCTTCGTCGTAAGAGGGCAGGTCGGCGGGCGGTTCGATCGCCTGCAGCTTCAACAGCTGCGTGATCGCCGCATCGAAATGCGCGTCGGCGTTGTGCTCGTCGATGACCTGCAGCAGCGTTTCCACGCCAAGATCCTCGAGCAGCAGGAAGCCGGCTTCGACATCGCGCGCGAGCACGCGCGGCACGCGCACGCCGCCGCCTTCGAGCACGTCGCGAAGGCGCAGCCACGGCCGTACATCCTCCTTGTCCGGCGGCGAATCCATGACGATCACGGTGCCGGCCGCCGCCGCGTTGGTGGCGAGCGTGCCGCGCCAGTAACTGCGGAAGCCGGCGTCGGCGGAGGCGCGATGCAGCTCGAGCGCAGCGTCGCCGGTCGCGGCGCGTGCCCAGGCTAGGCGGGCGCACTCGCGTGTGGTGTCTGAAGAGTCGAGGTCGGTCATGCAGGCTCCGCGCGGCCCGGCGCCGCAAGCCGCAAAGGGTACCGGTGCAGGCTGCGGGCGCAACCGGTCCATGTCGCGAATTGCGCGAACGCTCGCGCAAGAGGCGTCAATGCGCGAGCCTGCGGGCCGATCAACGGGCAGCTGTGCTTACACGCGGCGTGCTGCCGGTCGCCACCTAGAATGCGCGAACCGAACGGAGGACACATGGCCTACACCGACGTCGCAGCGGGGCTGCGCGACGCTTCACTCGCATTGTGCGCGAGCACGGATATCCGGTCCCGGCTGGAAGCCGCGCATGCGTGCCTTGTCGGAGTGGATGGCAACCGGCTGCCCGGTTCGCTGCATGTGCGGTTCGACGAACTCGTCGCGGACCTGACCTACGGCGGGGAGAACGTGCGCGATGCGCTGGCGGTGATGAATCCGGTCGATCAGCAGCGGCTGGCCGAGCGTGTCGTGCTGCTGTACGGCGACCTGTGCAGCTGGCTGCCGCTGGAGGAGTGACGCGCGCCGGCGTTGCACCGGCGCGCGAAGTTGCACGTCACAACATGCGGGCCTCAGGCCGGGATCGCGTCCGCAGGGGCTTCCAGCGAGGCGAGCCACTCGTCATCGGAACCTTCCGAAACACCTTCGAACAGGATCGTGGAGAGGTAGCGCTCGCCGGTGTCGGGCAACATGGCGAGGAGCACCGAGCCCTGCGGCGCGTTCTGTGCCACCTGCAGTGCCGCGGCCACCGTTGCGCCTGCCGACAGGCCGACAAACAGACCTTCCTCGGACGCCAGCCGACGTGCGGTGTCACGCGCGACCAGATCATCGACGGGCAGGATCTCGTCGGCGATCTCACGGTTGAGCACGGAGGGGATGAAGTCCGGCGTCCAGCCCTGGATCTTGTGCGGCTGCCATTGCGCGCCCGACAGCAACGCGGCGCCGGCCGGTTCGCAGGCAATGATCTTCACCCCCGGCCGTGCGAGCTTGAGCATCTCGCCGACGCCGGTGATCGTGCCGCCCGTGCCCCAACCGCTGACGAAGTAATCAAGCTGCTTTCCGGCGAAGTCGCGCAGGATTTCCGGTGCGGTCGTGCTGCGGTGATAGGCCGGGTTCGCTTCGTTGTCGAACTGGCTGGCGAGGAACCAGCCGTGCTTCCCGGCCAGCTCGCGTGCCCTGCGCACCATGCCGGTGCCGCGCTCGGCGGCCGGTGTCAGGATGACCTTCGCGCCGTACGCGCGCATGAGCTTGCGGCGTTCGATCGAGAACGTTTCGGTCATCACCGCGACGAATTTGTAACCGCGCGCCGCGGCCACCATCGCCATTGCAACGCCGGTATTGCCGGACGTGGCTTCGACGATCGTGTCGCCCGGTTTGAGCACGCCGCGCGCTTCGGCGTCGAGCACGATCGCCAGCGCGAGGCGGTCCTTGACCGAGCCGCCCGGGTTGAATGCTTCGACTTTCGCGTAAAGCGTGACGTGTTCGGGCGCGATGCGATGGAGCTTGACGACCGGGGTGCCGCCGACGGTGTCGAGGATGCTGTCGTAGAGAGCCATGGACGTGTCCGTAAGTTGTAAGGCGGTGAATTCAATAACGCGGTGGCAGGCGGCGCTCGGTCGCGAGCCGACATCGATTCCGATGGACGGCTGGCGCGCTCATGCGGCCTGCGCGTAGCGCACGGGCGAGCCCGACAATGGCGCCGCGCCGAACCAGTGCAGCGAATGCGCAAGCGCGGCGACTTCGCCCACGATCAACAGCGCGGGCGATTGGACCGCATGCTCGGCCGCGGTTTCCGCAAGATCGGCGAGCGTGCCGATGATGACCCGCTGCTCGGGCCGCGAGCCGTTCTCGACCAGCGCGAACGGCGTGCTTGCAGCGCGGCCGTGCGCGATCAGCTTGCGACGGAAGCCGTCCAGCCCGCCAACGCCCATGTACACCGCCAGCGTCTGGCGCTCGGCCGCGAGGTTGGCCCAGTCCAGTTCGTCCTTCGCATCGCCCTTGCAGTGCGCGGTGACGAAACGCACCGACTGCGCATGCTCGCGGTGCGTCAGCGGAATGCCGGCGTACGCACCGCAGGCAAGCGCGGCGGTGATGCCGGGCACGACTTCGAACGCGACGCCGTGCGCGTGCAGGAACTCGAGTTCCTCGCCGCCGCGGCCGAACACGAAGCTGTCACCGCCTTTAAGCCGCACGACGTGGCGGCCGGCGCGGGCATGTTCCAGCATCAGCTCGTGGATGCGCTGCTGCTGCACCGAGTGGCCGCCGGCCTGCTTGCCGACTTCGATCAGTTCGGCGTCGCGACGTGCGAGCGCGAGCACCTGCGGACTGACCAGGCGGTCATGCAGGATCACGTCGGCCTCGTTGAGCAGGCGCAGCGCGCGCAGCGTCAGCAGGCCGGCGTCGCCCGGGCCAGCGCCAACGAGCGCGACTCGACCAGCACTTGAACGTGCGGGGCTTTCCGCAAGCGCATCGTCGAGCGCGCGTTCGGCTTCGACATGTGCGCCACGGCGCAACAGGCCGGGCACGGGACCCGCGAGCACGCGATCGAAGAAGCGGCGGCGTGCCTGCAGATCCGGCACGCGCTCACGGATGCGTTCGCGCGACCGCGTGAGGAGTTCGGCCAGTGCGCCAAGGGATTCGTCGAGCTGGGTTTCGAGCCGTTCGCGCAGATGGCGCGCGAGCATCGGTGCGCCGCCGCCGCTGGAAATCGCGATCTGCAGCGGGCCGCGCTCAATGCGTGCGGGCACCTGGAAGCTGGACAGCTCGGCATCGTCGACCACGTTGACCCAGATGCGGCGGGCTTCACCGGCCTGGGCGACCGCGCGGTTCGTCTCCACATCGTCGGTCGCGGCCACGGCGAGCCAGGCATCGTCCAGCCACGTCGGTTCGAACAGTCCCTGCCGGTGAATGATGCGGCCGGCCTGCGCCAGCTCGGCAAGAGGCTCGGCCAGTTGCGGCGCGCCGACGACGACGCGCGCGCCGGCCTCCATCAATGCCGTCACCTTGCGACGCGCAACCACGCCGCCGCCGACCACCAGCACGGTGCGGCCCTTCAGATCGGCAAACAGCGGGAACAGGGCAGGCATGGCAACGGGACTCGGAGGCAGGGTATGACCCTACGCAGCAGGTTACGGCCGGGGAAATGACGCGCCGACGTTGGCTCATGCCATGAGGGAATGAGCTGGACACCGGTTTTCCGCCACGATACGGTCTGCACATCCCTTTATCCGAATGGAGCGATATCCGTGAAAGCCTGCTGCCGTTGGCCAATGCCGAAACCGACCTGGACGACCCCGCACGCACGCCGCCCGCCTTCGCCGCCCCGGACACCGCCTCAATGACCCTCACCCAGCTCCGCTATTTCGTCGCGATCGCCGATTCCGGCCTCAACATCACGCTTGCCGCCGAGCGCGTGCATGCCACGCAGCCGGGGCTTTCCAAGCAGCTCAAGCAGCTCGAGGACGAACTCGGCTTCCTGCTGTTCGCGCGCAAGGGCCGCAGCCTCGAATCGATCACGCCGTCCGGCGCCCAGGTGCTGGTGCATGCCCGCCGCCTGCTCGCCGAAGCCGCGAACATCCGCTCGTATGCCGCGAACCAGCGTCGCGACAACCAGGGCCGCCTGGTCCTTGCGACCACGCATACGCAGGCGCGCTTCGTGCTGCCGCCGGCGATTTCGCGCCTGAAGCAGGCCTATCCGCAGGTCAGCGTGCATCTGCAGCCCACGGGCGACGAGCAGGTGCTGGCCACGCTCGCACGCGGTGAGGCCGACTTCGCGCTGATCAGCACTGCAGGTGACACGCCCGGAGGCGGGATCGCGGTGCCGCTGTTTCGCTGGACGCGCCAGGTGCTGGTGCCGCGTGGTCATCCGCTGGCAAAGGCCGGCAGCCTGCCGACGCTGGAGCAGCTCGCCGCGTATCCGCTGGTGAGCTATGAATCGTCGATCCGCCCCGATTCATCGTTGCGCCGCGCGTTCGCGGCGGCCGGCTTTGAACCGCAGCTGGCGATGACGGCGCGCGACGCGGACCTGATCAAGACCTATGTGCGTGCCGGGCTCGGCGTGGGCCTGCTCGCCGAGATGGCGGTGCAGCATGAAGACACCGACCTGATGGCCCTGCGTGCGCCCGAATCGATCCCGAGCTGCATTGCGTGGGCCGTACTGCCGCGCGAGCGTGTGTTGCGCGATTACGCGCTGGACCTGTTGCATGCCATCGCGCCGCAGCTGGACAGGCAGGACCTGCGCCGCGTGCTTGCGGGCAATCTCGAAGCGGACTGGCCGAAGCCGCCGGCGTGGAATGAGTTGAGCCAGACGATCACTGTCTGACGCTTCGACGCACGATTCCTATCCTTGAAACGAAAGCGCCGGCTGCAATGCCGGCGCTTTTTTTGTTTGTCAGGCCGCCTGCTCGGACGCATCGCCCCAGAGTTCGTGCAGGCCGCATTCTCGCTTGAGCCCGAAGAAACGCGTTTCCTCCACATCCATGCCCGCTTCCAGCCGTCGTGTCGTGTGCACATCGCCGATCGAGACATAGCCGTCATGCCACAACGGGTGGTACGGCAGGTCGTGCTGCTGCAGGTACTGCCACACGTCGCGGTCGGTCCAGTCGGCAAGCGGATGCACCTTCCAGCGACCGTCGCGCAGCTCAACGAAGTCGATGTTCGCGCGGCT
>CADCUA010000646.1 GCA_902805755.1 uncultured Lysobacter sp. | reverse complement strand
TCCTTCAGCGCGTCACAGCAGCATCCGGGGACGTCGCCTCATAGCCCTTCGGGTTGTTCGACTGCCAGCGCCAGGCGTCCTGGCACATCGCATCCAGGTCGAGCTCGGCCCGCCAGCCGAACAACTCGGTTGCCAGCGCCGGGTCGGCATAGACCGCAGCGACATCGCCGGGGCGACGCGGGACGATCTCGAACGGAATCTCCCGGCCGCTGGCACGCGAAAACGCGCTGACCAGCTCGAGCACGCTGTTGCCGCGGCCGGTGCCCAGATTGACCGTCACGCTGCGATCCTCACGCTGCAGGTACTCGAGCGCATCCACATGCGCGCGTGCCAGGTCGACGACATGGATGTAGTCGCGCACGCCCGTGCCGTCGGACGTCGCGTAATCGTTGCCGAAGACCTGCAGCTTCGCGCGACGGCCCACGGCCACCTGGCAGACAAACGGCATCAGGTTGTTCGGAGTGCCGCTCGGGTCCTCGCCGATCAGGCCGGAGGGATGCGCGCCAACCGGGTTGAAATAGCGAAGGTTCGCGACGCGGAACGTCGGATCACTGGCCGCCAGGTCGCCCAGCATCTGCTCCATCACCAGCTTGGTGCGGCCGTACGGATTCGTCGCCTGCAGCGGTGCATCCTCGCGCACCGGCACGGATGCCGGATCGCCGTATACCGTGGCCGACGAGCTGAACACCAGCTGACGCACGCCCGTGTCCTGCATCGCCTGCAACAGAGAGATCGTGCCGCCGATGTTGTTGTCGAAATACAGCAGCGGCTTCGCGCAGGATTCGCCGACGGCCTTGAGCGCGGCGAAGTGGATGACCGCATCGAAGCCCTGCCCTTCCATCACCGTCCGCAGGCCCTGCGTGTCGCGCAGGTCGACCTCGTGCACCGCGATCCGCTTGCCTGTCAGGGTTTCAAGGCGGTCGAGCACACCGCGCGAGCTGTTGACGAAGTTGTCGACGATGACGACGTCGTGCCCGCGGGCCACGAGCTCCACGCAGGTGTGACAGCCGATATAGCCGGCGCCGCCGGTGACGAGAATGCGCATTGGGACTCCTGTTTGTGCGTTCCAGTCCCGAACGGCAAACGCGGCGCCATCCGGCTATGTTCAGGAATGTTGCCGGTTGTGTTTCGTTTCCGCGTTTCGAGAAGCCAGTAGGTGGTGACGACGCACAGCCGGCCTTCCGGCGATTGCGGTGGCGACACCGATTCTGCCCAGAACAACCCCGTTGGAGACTTCCGCAATCATGACAGCCCCGCTGCCATCGCAAGACCAGATCCGCATCGCCATCATCGGCCTGGGCTATGTCGGCCTGCCGCTCGCGGCCGCATTCGGACGCCAGATGCCGACGCTCGGATTCGATATCGACGCCGAGCGCGTTGCCGAACTGCAGCGCTATGAGGATCACACGCTCGAGGTCACCTCGGACGGCCTGAAAGAGGCGAACCAGCTGACCTTCTCCTGCGACCCCGAAGCGCTGAAGGGCTGCAATGTCTTCATCGTCACCGTGCCCACGCCGATCGACGACTACAAGCGCCCGGACCTGCACCCGCTGGAATCGGCGAGCCGCACTGTCGGCCGCGCGATCCAGGCCGGTGGTATCGCGATCTACGAGTCCACCGTGTATCCGGGTGCGACCGAAGAAGTCTGCGTGCCGAT
>CADCUA010000645.1 GCA_902805755.1 uncultured Lysobacter sp. | reverse complement strand
CCACCATCACGGCCGTGCGCGTGCAGATTTCCTCGAACCACTGCAGGTACAGCGCCTCGCCTTCGCCGCTCAGTTCGGGGAAGTCGCGGCGGATGCAGAACTCGACCAGCGTGCGCAGCAGCTCGGTTTCCCCGCGCGATGCGGGCAGTTCGAAATTGCCGAAACGGATGAACGACGGCGCGACGCGGCAGACGATCGCGCCGGGCTCCGGCTTCGCATTGCCGTCGTAGAACATATCGCGCACCACGGCATCGCCGGTCGCCACCAGGCTCAGCGCGCGCGTCGTCGGCACGCCGAGATGGTGCATCGCTTCGCTGCACAGGAATTCGCGTATCGACGAGCGCAGCACCGCGCGCCCGTCGGCGCTGCGCGAATACGGCGTCGGGCCCGCGCCCTTGAGCTGCAGTTCCCAGCGTTCGCCCTGTGCGTTGATCAGCTCGCCCAGGCTCATTGCGCGGCCGTCGCCCAGCTGGCCCGCCCAATGCCCGAACTGGTGGCCGCCGTAATTCGCGGCGTACGGCTCCATGCCGGGCAGCAGTTCGTTGCCGCCGAACACGCGCGCGAACTGTTCGGAGGCAATGTCGGCCTCGCTGAAACCCAGTCGCGCGGCCATCTCTGCCGAATGTGCGAGCAGCGTGGGCGATGCGACCGGTGTCGGCGCCACCCGGGACCAGAACGCACCATGTACCTGCCGCACGCGCCCGCCCTGCTGCGGGTCCCCGGGCAGTTCACGAAGGAAGCTGTTGTCGAATCGCAAGCCTTGCATGGTGTCTCCTCAGGCGAGGGCCTCGGTGACGCCGGCCTGTGCCAGCGCACGCCGGTACGCGGGGCGCGCACGAATGCGCTCAAGGAACGCTTCGATATTCGGCCGGCCCTGCGCGCCACCGCGCGCGGTCGCCGCTTCGAGCGGAAAGCTCATCTGGATATCCGCCGCCGTAATCCGCGGCCCGCACAGCCATGTCGAACGCGCCAGCTCACGCTCGACATAATCCATATGCAGGCGCACCTGCGGCGCGATGTAACCGCGCAGCGCGCCGTCGGCCACGCGGCGTGCGATCGGCCGCACGAAGAACGGCATCGGCGCCTGCTTGAGCCGGGTGAATACCAGCGTCATCAGCAGTGGCGGCATCGCCGAACCTTCCGCGTAATGCATCCAGTAGCGGTATCGCAGGCGCTCGTCCTCGTCGCGCGGTGCGAACTCGCCCTCGCGGTCGAAGCGCTCCACCAGGTATTCCAGGATCGCGCCGGATTCGGCGATCACGCGGTCACCATCCTCCAGCACCGGCGACTTTCCGAGCGGATGCACTTTGCGCAGCGCAGCCGGCGCGAGCAGCGTTTTCGCGTCGCGCGAATAGCGCACCAGCTCGTACGGAAGCTGCAATTCCTCCAGCAGCCAAAGCACGCGCTGCGAGCGGGAACGGTCGAGGTGATGAAGCTTGAGCATGCGTGGACCCGCACGAAAAAGCCGATCCTAGCCAGCCGGCAGTGAACGCGTTGAGGGTCCTGAACCCATCCGTGGCGGCCGATGGCCTAGACTGGACGGCCCTGAAGGAGTCCGCGCCAATGGCAAAGCCCAATTATTCGTTCGAAAAGCGCCAGCGCGAGATCGCCAAGAAGAAGAAGCAGGACGAGAAACTCGCCAAGAAGCAGGCGAACAAGC
>CADCUA010000644.1 GCA_902805755.1 uncultured Lysobacter sp. | reverse complement strand
TCGTCACCTGCGCGCATCTCGCCGCCGCTCACTGCGCCTCAACAGCGCACGCGTAGCGTGCATGGCGGACCCGACCGGCCGCCTCGCCATGCCCTCGCCCAACCTGCGGATCGCCACTTATAACGTCAACGGGATCAGGCCGCGGCTCGGTGCGCTGCTGGAATGGCTGGCCCGCGAGAAGCCCGACGTCGTCTGCCTGCAGGAGCTCAAGGCCGCCGACGAGGCCTTCCCCGCATCGGACATCCATGACGCCGGCTACGGCGCGCTATGGCTGGGCCAGAAATCCTGGAACGGCGTTGCGATCCTTGCCCGCGGCACGCAACCCGTGGAGCGCCGACGTGGACTGCCTGGAGACGAGGCGGATCTGCAGAGCCGGTATCTGGAGGCCGACATCCACGGCCTCGTCGTCGCCTGCCTGTACCTGCCGAATGGCAATCCCTGGCCGGGGCCGAAGTTCGACTACAAACTCGAATGGTTCGAGCGGCTGATCGAGCACGCACGGACACTTCGCGCGAGCCGCGCGCCGACGATCCTCGCCGGCGACTACAACGTCGTGCCCACGGACGCTGACATCTACGATCCGCGCAACTGGCGCAAGGATGCACTGCTGCAGCCCGAAAGCCGGGCGGCGTACCAGAGGCTGCTCGCGCAGGGTTGGACGGACGCGCTGCGTGCGCGTCATCCGGACGAACGTATCTACACGTTCTGGGACTACTTCCGGCAGCATCGGGAGCGCAACGCGGGCCTGCGTATCGATCACCTGCTGCTGAGCGACGAGCTCGCGCCGCGCCTGGTGGACGCGGGCGTGGACGGCTGGGTCCGCGATCGCCCCAGCCCGAGCGACCATGCGCCGACCTGGGTCGCGATTTCGACCGATGCCGGCGGAAGCGCGACCGTGCAGCGACCTGCAACTGCCAGGAAGACCCCGAAGAGTGTCGCCACCGTAGACGCGCCGATTGTGAAGCCGCGTGTGGCGAAAAAGACGCCTGTTACCAAGCGTGCCGCGAAGTCGGCTGCGCACGCGGCCAAGACGCCGGCGGCGGCAGCGAAGAGGCCGGCGCACAAGGTCGCCAGGAAAACCTCGCCGCCGAAGAAATAGCAGCCCGCGCATCGCGGCGCGGATTCAACGACCTGACCTCGCGTACCACTCGAGTGCCGCAGGCGGCACCCACGCGTCGATATCGAGGTTCACTGCCCGATACGCATCCAGCGCATCGCGAACACGGGACTGGGCAGGTGTCGCACCGGCGAGGCCCTCCAGTTCCTCCACCGTCAACATCGCATCGACCCACGCATACAAAAGCGGCGCACGCGCCTCCAACGCTTTCCGGAACCAGTCGCCCGCGGGTGCGTGCACGGTGTAACCGGACGCGGCCAGCGCGTGGACGGCACGCTCGAGTTCGTCATAGGCACCGCGGTACCACTCGCTTGCCCCACCGGCTTCCATGCGCATCGTCAGCGGCGCGGGGGCGTTGTGCTCGACCAGCATGCGTCGCAGCCTGAGCTCCAGTGCGCGCGCATCGCGTACGGTTTCCGTTGCGACCAGGAGCGACCGCTCGAGATCGAAGAATTCGAAATAGCGCGGGTGCATGGATTGCAACCGCTGCAGAGGATCACGCGAAAAGCCCAGCTTCAGCAGGTCCTCGTACGCACTGGGCGCAA
>CADCUA010000643.1 GCA_902805755.1 uncultured Lysobacter sp. | reverse complement strand
TTCGCGGTCGAACGCGTGCATCGGCTGGCCGAGTTCGAGCATCACGTATTGCGTGACATCCACGAGCAGTGACAACGGACGAATCCCGCTGCGGCGCAGGCGCTCCGCCATCCACGCCGGCGTCGGCACGGAGGCATCGACATCGGCGATCACGCGTCCGCAATAACGTGGCGCATCGGCGCCTGCGTCGAGCGCGATGGCAAGCGATGCATCGGTCTGCGGCGCGACCGGTGCGATGTCGAATGAGGCGACCTGCGAACCACTCGCCGCGGCGACATCGAACGCGATGCCACGTACGCCGAAGCAGTCCGCGCGGTTCGGCGTGAGCTTGATCTCGATCGTTGCATCGGGCAGCGCGAGATAATCGGCGAGCTTTGCACCGGCGGGCGCATCGGACGGCAGCTCCAGCAGGCCCGACGCGTCGGCATCGATGCCGAGTTCCTTCGCCGAGCACAGCATCCCGGCCGACTCGACGCCGCGCAGCTTCGCCGCCTTGATCGCGATGCCACCGGGCAGCGTGGAGCCGACCGTCGCCAGCGGCGCCATCAGACCCGCGCGCGCGTTCGGTGCGCCGCACACGATCTGCACTTCACCATTGCCGGTGTCGACGCGGCAGACCTGGAGGCGGTCCGCTTCCGGGTGCTTTTCCGCGCTCAGGATGCGCGCCACGATGACGCCTTCCAGACCCTCACCCAGCGGCGTCACGTCTTCAACCTCAAGACCAATCGCGGTCAGCGTCGCGGCGAGTTCCTCGCGCGTTGCGGACGTGGGCACATGCTGGCGCAGCCAGTTTTCGGAAAATTTCATCGCAGGGAATCCGGAAATCGGGGACCCGGTGATTCCGGACCCGGCCGGCATGGACTCACCATGCAGTGCCGCGCCCCGGAGCCCGGATCCCGAAAAAAGTCAGGCGAACTGCCGCAGGAACCGCACGTCGTTCTCGAAGAAGCTGCGTAGATCGTCGACGCCGTAACGCAGCATCGTAAAACGCTCGACGCCGAGCCCGAACGCATAACCGGTGTACTTCTCCGGATCGATGCCGACGTTGCGCAGCACGTTCGGATGCACCATGCCGCAGCCGAGCACCTCGAGCCAGCGCGTGCTGCCGTCGGGTTGCTGCCAGGCGATGTCCACTTCGGCCGAAGGCTCGGTGAAGGGGAAATAGCTCGGGCGGAAACGCATCTCGAAATCGCGCTCGAAGAACGCACGCACGAACTCGGCCAGCGTCCCCTTGAGGTCGGCGAAGCTCGCGTGCTCGTCGACCAGCAGGCCTTCGACCTGGTGGAACATCGGCGTGTGCGTCTGGTCGCTGTCGCTTCGATACACCTTGCCGGCCGCGATCATGCGCAGCGGCGGCTGGTGCTCCTTCATGTAACGCACCTGCACGCCGGACGTGTGCGTGCGCAGCAGGCGGCCGTCGCCGAAGTAGAACGTGTCATGCATCGCACGCGCCGGATGGTGCGGCGGGAAGTTCAGCGCTTCGAAGTTGTGCCAGTCGTCCTCGATCTCCGGACCGTCCGCAAGCTCGAAGCCCAGGCGGCCGAAGATGTCGGCGATGCGCTCCAGCGTGCGGCTGACCGGATGCAGGCCGCCACGCGAGGCGTTGATGCCCGGCAGCGTGACGTCCAGTGTCTCGGACGCCAGGCGCGCGTCGAGCGCGGCGTCTTCGAGCGTGACCTTGCGCTCGGCCAGCGCTGCCGTCAGCGCATCACGCGTGCGATTGATCGCCTCGCCTGCGGATTTGCGCTGTTCGGCCGGCAATGCGCCTAGTTGCTTGAGCTGCGCCGTGACACTGCCGGACTTGCCCAATAGCGATACCCGCAACGCCTCGATCGCATCGGGGGAGTCCGCTGCGGCGATGTCCGTCAGCGCCTGCGCGGTCAGTGATTCGATTCCACTCATGTGCCTGCACCCTGCACGTCGCCTGCCTCAGCGGATCGCGGCCAACGCGAACTGGAACCACGGACGGTTGCAGACCGTGGAAGCCATCGCGCGAGCGGCACCCGGCACCGGCAGGCGGATTCCCGTGTTCGGCCGCACGAAACGGCGCGAACAGGAGCCAGAAACGAACATGGGGAAGGACTTGCGCCCTTCCCCATGCGTGAGGTTTCAACTTCGGCAAACCGACCCGGAGGCCGGATGCCGCAGCGGGACCTGCATTACGCCGCGAGCGCGCCCTTGGCCTTCTCGGTCAGCGCGGCAAAACCGTCGGCATCGTGCACGGCGATATCGGCCAGCACCTTGCGGTCGAGGGTGATGCCGGCCTTCAGGAGACCGTTCATGAAGCGGCTGTAGCTCATGCCGTTGATGCGGGCCGCCGCGTTGATACGCGTGATCCACAGCGAACGGAAATTGCGCTTCTTCTGCTTGCGGCCGATGTAGGCGTACTGCAGGGCCTTCGTCACCGCCTGCTTGGCGACGCGGAAGACCTTGCGACGGGCGTGGTAATAGCCCTTGGCCTGCTTCAGAACCTTCTTGTGGCGGCGACGCGCCTGTACACCACGTTTAACTCGTGCCATTGCTCAATCCCCTCACAAATACGGAAGCATGCGGTTCAGACGGCCCGCGTCCTCGGGACGAACATGGTTCGCCTGCCGCAGGTTGCGCTTCCGCTTGGTCGCTTTCTTGGTGAGGAGATGGCCTTTGTTGGCGTGGCCGCACTTGAACTTGCCGGAAGCGGTCTTCCGGAAGCGCTTGGCCGCCGCCCGATTGGTCTTGATCTTGGGCATTGCGATGTCCTTTCGGAGTTATTGTCACTGGCCTGGGCGGTGGCTGGGCCACGCTTTCCGTCCTGCCGGGCCGGCTTTAAGTCGTTGATCGGGAAAAGAATCGACGACAGGTCCTGATACTGCATGCAGCAACCCCGGCGAACCGGGGCCGCGCATTATGCAGGCTTGGTGAAGGCCTTGCAAATCAGGGGGTTGAGCACTGGGATGCAGGGTCATGCGGCACCGTACTCGAGCACCCCGGCGGCAGTGATGTGCAACAGCCCATGTGCGAAGCCGAGATACCGGGCTGATCCTGAAAGCCATGGTCGGCACGGCCTGTAACGCAAAAGGCCCGCAGTCGCCTGCGGGCCGTGCAATGACAATGCCGCGCCAATTCCGGCGCGATCGTCAGGTCTTCTTTTTCGGCGCGATCATCATGACCATCTGGCGACCTTCGAGGCGCGGACGGGACTCGATGACGATCTCGTCGCCCAGGTCGCGCTCGATGCGCTCGGCCATGGCCCGGCCCAGCTCCTGGTGGCTCATCTCGCGGCCGCGGAAGCGGATGTTGACCTTGACCTTGTCGCCTTCCTCGATGAAGCGGCGCATGTTGCGCAGCTTGATCTGGTAGTCGCCCTCGTCGGTGACCGGACGGAACTTGAGCTCCTTGATCTCGATCTGCTTCGACTTCTTCTTGGCCTCGTTCGCCTTCTTCTGAAGCTCGAACTTGAACTTGCCGAAGTCCATGACCTTGCAGACCGGCGGGTCCGCATTCGGCTGGATTTCGACGAGGTCGAGGCCTTCGTCCTGCGCCATGCTCAGCGCTTCGTCGCGCGACAGGACTCCGATCATCTCGCCGTCGCTTCCAATGACGCGGACACGCGGGACTCGGATCTCGTTGTTCTTGCGATTCGGCTTTTCGGGCGTACTGATGTTGCAATCTCCGGTGTGGATCGTGCCGGCCGCGGTGCGGCCGGTTCAGGTCAGACTGCCGGGCGCGGCGCGCCCTCGTCCTGCAAACGTGAAGCGAACTGGGCGACGGTCATTGAACCCAGATCCTCCCCTGCCCGCGTACGCACTGCAACCAGGCCGTTTTCGCGCTCGCGGTCTCCGACCACGAGCAGGTACGGCACGCGCTGCAGGGTGTGCTCGCGGATCTTATAGCCGATTTTTTCGTTCCGCAAATCGTCCGCGACCCGGAAACCTTGATTCGAAAGGGTTTTCCGCACCTCGGCCACGTATTCGGCCTGCGCGTCGGTGATGTTCATGGCAACGGCCTGCACCGGGGCGAGCCAGGCCGGGAAGTGGCCGGCGTGGTGCTCGATGAGGATGCCGATGAACCGCTCCATGGATCCGACGATTGCGCGGTGCAGCATCACCGGATGGCGGCGCTGGCTGGTCTCGTCCACGTATTCCGCGCCGAGGCGGCCCGGCATCATGAAGTCGACCTGCATCGTGCCGAGCTGCCAGGTGCGGCCGATCGCGTCGCGCAGGTGGTACTCGATCTTCGGGCCATAGAACGCGCCCTCGCCCGGCAGCTCTTCCCACTCCACGCCGGCAGCGCGCAAGGCATCACGCAGTGCCGTCTCGGCCTTGTCCCAGGTCGCGTCGTCGCCGAGGCGGTTGTCGGGACGCAGTGCGATCTTGATCTGGATGTCCGTGAAGCCGAAGTGCGAATAGACCTCGAGCGCCTGCTGGTGGAAGGCACGGACCTCGGCCTCGATCTGGTCCTCGGTGCAGAACACGTGCCCGTCGTCCTGCGTGAAGCCACGCACGCGCAGGATGCCGTGAAGCGCGCCGGAGGGCTCATTGCGATGGCAGGCGCCGAACTCGCCGTAGCGGATCGGCAGGTCGCGGTAGCTGTGCAGGCCCTGGTTGAAAATCTGCACGTGACCCGGGCAGTTCATGGGCTTCAACGCGTAGGTCCGCTTCTCGGACTCGGTGAAGAACATGTTGTCCTTGTAGTTGTCCCAGTGGCCGGACTTCTGCCACAGCGACACGTCGAGGATCTGCGGGCAGCGCACTTCCTGGTAGCCGCTGTCGCGGTACACGCGGCGCATGTACTGCTCCACCACCTGCCAGATCGACCAGCCCTTCGGATGCCAGAAGATCAGGCCCGGGCCCTCTTCCTGCAGGTGGAACAGGTCCTGCTGCTTGGCGATCTTGCGGTGGTCGCGCTTCTCGGCTTCCTCGACCCGCTGGATATAGGCGGACAACTGCTTCTTGTCGGCCCAGGCGGTGCCGTAGATGCGCTGCAGCTGCTCGTTCTTGGAATCGCCGCGCCAGTACGCGCCGGAGATGCGAGTGAGCTTGAATGCCTTGAGGAAGCGCGTGTTCGGCACGTGCGGGCCGCGGCACATGTCGACGTATTCCTCGTGGTGGTACAGGCCCATCGACTTCTCTTCGGGCATGTCTTCCACGAGGCGCAGCTTGTAATCCTCTCCGCGCGCCTTGAACGTCGCGATGACCTCCTCGCGCGGCGTCACCTTCTTGATGACGCTGTACTCGGTGTCGATCAGCTCGCCCATGCGCTTTTCGATCGCGACCAGATCGTCCGGCGT
>CADCUA010000642.1 GCA_902805755.1 uncultured Lysobacter sp. | reverse complement strand
CGATCTGCTGCCCGCGTCGATCTTCCGTATTGCCGCCAAAGGGGTTTCGACCACCTCGCGTGAATCGCGCGCGATGCGCAGGAAATCGCTGTCGTGGAAGATCACCAGCGCGCCATCCTTGCTCAGCCGCACGTCGAGCTCGATCGCGTCGGCCCCGGCGTCGAGCGCCGCCTCGAACGCCGCGAGCGTGTTTTCCGGCGCCACTGCCGATGCACCGCGATGCGCGGTGATCGTCACCTCGCGACGCAGGTTCATGCTGCTCACGGCCAGTGTTGCCTGCGTGATCGCGACGACCAGGAAGACCACTTCCGCTGCCCACACGAAACGCCGCGGACGCAAGGGAATGGCATCGGGCGCGTGCGCGCTACGTGCGCCGCCGAGGCGCATGAACAGCGCCCGCACCAGCAATGCATTGACCGTGGTGCCGACGAACAGCACGCCCAGCGCCGTCGCTGCGTAGAACGTGAGGTAACCCGCGATGCCGACGCTGGCCAACAGTCGATGCTGCGGCAGTCCGTCCAGCAACGGCGTGGCCGCGCGGCCGTACAGCTCGGTCACGATGAAAGGCAGGGCCGCGACGGTGAGCGCGACGCCGACCACCAGCGTGGCAATGCGCATGTGCTTGCCACGCGTGAGCGTGCGGCTGCGGGCGAGCGCGGCCGCCGGCGGCAGGCCTTCCAGCACGAGCGCGGGCGTGGCGAGCAACCATCGGAAGTACAGCGTCGCGTGCAGCAACAGACCCGCGACCAGCAACGGCAGGAAGGCGGCCATGAACTTCCACAGCCCGGAAGGACGCGCGACGAGGACGTAGTAGGGGTCGTACTCGCCCAGCAGCACCGCGTAGAGCACGCCCGTGAGCGCAAGCCAGGGCAGCGCAAGCACGGCATGCGCGAGCACCTGCGCGCCGGCAAGCGTGGCGAGCGGACCGGCGCGTCGCAGCACGCCCAGCAGCGCCATCGCCGCGATGCGGTACCGGCACCCGTGGCTCGCCGAAACCAGCAGCATGCCCGCCTGCTGCAGCATCACTACAAACCACGCTAGGCCGCCCGCCAGCATGAGCCAGGCTAAGGCCAGCAGGTCATCGATGAGGCTGTCGACATCGCCAGCAAGCGGCCGTTCGATCCAGTGCAGCGATGCCGCGAGCGACCATGTCGTCAGCGGCGCCGCGGCCACGGTCGCGAATGCGGTGAACAGCAGATACCAGGCCAGCATCGGCCGCAGGTGGCGGCGCAGGTCACGCCGCATGTCGTGCGCAAGAATGCCGCGCAGCAGCGTGCGGTCGTCCCGGATGACGGCGGGTTCCGGATCGTGGCGGGTCGCGCCCACCGGGTTCCCACAGGGCTCTTCGTGCATCGCCCGAGTGTAGGGAACGCTGCGGTTCGGATGCGTCACGCGCCCGGGTCAGGCAACAACGGGCCCGGAAACGACCCGCGATGGATCAATCGACCAGGTACCCGTTAGCCTCGACCAGCTCTACACCCGATGCCTCGATCACGCACTGGCGCAGCAGGTGGGCGTGGCCTTCGCCGTAGAAGACCACGGCCTTGCTCCCGGGCGGAAGGGACTGCAGCAGCCTCGCGCAGATATCGAGATTGCGCGCGTACCAGGCGGATGCGAGCGCAGCGCCGGGCTGGGCATCGCCTTCGCCGAAGCGCAGCAGGTCGATATACAGCGAGTGGTTATGCGCGATGCGGCGCGGATCATTCATGTAACGCAGCGTCGAGCCTATGCTGCCTTTCTCGAGCTGCTCGTTCAGCGCCTGCACGCTGGCGCCCGCACGTTGCATCGCGGCGTCGAGGCGCGCGCCCTGGCCATGCGCGTCCGCAAATGCCTTGACGGGTTCGAAGGGGAAGTCACCGGACACGTCGATGCCGCGCACGCGATCGAGCTTCATGCGCTGCGCCAGGCGGAAGCCCAGCTGCACGACTTCGTTGTGCGAAGGCTCCAGCGTGCCCGCGAGGTAGCTCGAGTAACGCTCGTCCGTTCTGGGCGCAGGCCATTCGACCATCACATGCGTTGGCTGGAAGGCCACCAGTGCATCCGTGATGCGCTTCAGCTCGACCTGTCGCTTGGGCTTCAGAACATCGTCCACGCGCACGTTGAAGATATCCGTGCCCGCGTTGGAGAAGTGGAACAGGCCGACCACCATCACCTGCGCTGGCGTCGATGTCTCCGGCGTCGGTGCAGTCGGCGACTTCTGCGGCTCGGCCGCATGCGAGGTTGCGGCCGAGCCCAGAAGAAGGGCGCTCACAAGGAAAGACTTCAGTGTCATGCGGCGTCTCCGGGGTACATGGCGATGGGGGCGGCGAAGCGACAGGAGCGCGTGCCGCAGACTCGACATGGCTCGATTACGACGCGCTACGAAGCACAGCATTGCCGGATCCGACGCCAACTGCCTGTGCCCGACGTCAGGGGCCCTTTAGTCAGGGAGCTGAGGAGAAGTCCCGCATTGCGAGGGGTGGGGCGATCAGCGTTCGCAGAAATGGCCGTGTGCGGCGCCGTGCGCTGAAAAGCACCGCTGGTGCAGCGGTCGTTTGACGAACGTCTGCGCAGGGAGCGGGGAACACTGGCGCTCGCTGGGGCGCCCACGCGGTTATTGCGGCTGACGGGCTGCCGCCGCTTTGGCTGGTCGTTTTGAAGCGTGGGCCGGCCAGTCAGGGTGAACCGACTGCCTTCTCGGTCTTGGCTGCCGGTCTTCCTGGAGCCGCAGTTACCGCGGCCGGTTCGATCATCCCCCGCAGCTTCGCCCGCGCCTGATCGAATCGCGCCTGCATGCGCGGCGTCTCGACCTTGTCATAGCTGGCCCGCGCGCGCTGGGCAGCAAAGTCGATGCCGCGGATCAGGTCTGCGGCTGCAGCCGAACGCGCGCCGGGTTCGGTGCTGCCCACCTGTCCGATCCAGATCGGCGAGGCGTGGGCGAACGGACGGGCGTGCATCGTCGGCCAGGCGTCCGCGACGGTTTTCGAAGCGTATGCACGCGCCGCCACCCAGCCGCCCTGCGGGAGGCTGACCTCGCCCTTGTAGGTGCGGCGCTTGCCGGCGGCCACGCCGTCCAGACGCTGGACGACAGTGCCGTTGACCACGATTTCGAGCACGTCCACCGCGACGGTCGAGGTCAGGTCGACGCTCCACGACTGCGGGCCGGCCGGCGTGACGCCACCGGGTTGTGCACCGTTGCCCAGCTGGAACAGCAGGGCCGGGCCGGTGGTGACGAAACTGCGGCCGGCCGCGGCTGCCTCACGCACCGCGTCGGCCGTCGCGTTCGCGGGATCGAGCCGCACGTATGTCCGCCCGGTGCCCATCGCCGGTGTGCGGTGGAAGTCGACCCACATGTCCGTGCCGGACATCGCCGCCACAGGCCGGCCCACATTGAGCAGGCGATACCAGAGATGGGAATTGCCCAGCGGGCTGGTCCATGCGCAGACCATTTCCAGGCCGACGCGGTCGGCCAGCACCGCATCCGACAGCAGCTCCAGCGGAATCGGTGCGTCCTTGAGCCGGGTGAACGGATCGACGTCGGTCGCGATCGGGTGCACGTAGGTGGCGAGCGCGTTGTTTGCCTGTGCAAACGCGATCACGTCGCCGTTGCTGAGGTCCGGATTGCCCAGCGTCGGGTTGCCGGGGCCGAAGAACCACGGGGCGAACGGTCGTTCGGTGCCCAGCAGGCTGACATGGCCGTGGAAGTGCGAACGGACTTCCTGGCCCTGCGCCACTACGCGCCCGGCGTCCGCGGTCTCGACCCCGATGAGCGGCGCGTCGATGCGGCGCTCCCAGCGGTCCCAGGACATGGGCGACACCTGGTCCAGGTCCTCGCCCGCAAGGAGGCGCAGCGCGTCGGCGTGGGTGGCGCGATGGTGGCCGTCGCCATTGAGATGGATGTGATGGTCAACCGAGACATAACCCGCGGAGGTGGCATCCCAGAGCGGTGCTACCGTCGCGGTTACGGCCGCGTCCGCACCGGCACGTACCTGGACCTTTTTGCTGGTGATCGGCGCCATCGGACCGCGCGCGACGGTCACCTGGTATTCGCCCACCGGCAGTGTCAGTGCGGCCTCACCGGGAACGTAGAAGTAGTGTCGGCCGGTCTGCGAATCGAAATAGGTGGCGTCCCGGTCGAAGGCCACCGGATGCCCGCTGCCGGATCCTGCGGACGCTGTGATCGCGACGCGGGCAGTCACCGGTTTGCCGGCCGCATCGGTCAATGACAGCGACAGCGTTCCGGTCGGCACCCGGTAGTCCCACCGCTTGATTTCGACCGGCGTCGCCGCGCCGCCGTAGGTGCGCATGCGCTTGATGCGGAACTGCCGCGCTTCGTCCAGGTCCACGAAGTACACGTGCTCGCCGTCGGCGCTAAAGGCCGGGGTGAGGGCAAACGACTTGCCATCGGTCAAGCGATGCCTGACATCGGGGTGGTCGATATCGAGCGTCCACAGGTGGTAATCGTTGTCGATCGGCGCGCTGTAGACGATCAGCCGCTGGCTCGGGTGGGTATCGGCGCCCAGGTGATAGGTCTGGGTTTCGGCGTGGATGATCTTGTCGGTGCCGCTGACGAACTCGCGCATGCGCAGCACGCGGCTCTCGCGGTTGCCGTGCAGATACACCAGCCCGCCGGGCATGCGCCGGGCGTTGCGCTCGACCTGCGGCAGATCGGTCAGCCGCTCGTCCGCGCCCGACGCCAGGTGGCGTCGCCACAGGCTCAGGACACCGCCGCGGCCGGAGCTGTAGTACAGGTAATCGCCGTCGGCGGAGAACTCCGGGTCCAGCTCGATGGTCGGGGTATTAATCACCTGCTCAGTGCCGGTGGCAGTGGACAGGATGACGATCGAGGTGTCCTTGCCGTCATCGCGCACCAGCGCCAGCCGATCGCCCGTGGGCGACCAGCGCGGGCGCGAGTCCACGCCGCTGCCGTGCGTCAGGCGCGTGGCGACGCCCGATTCCAGGTCCAGGCGCCAGATCCAGCCTTTGGCTGCGAACGCGAGGCTCCTGCCATCCGGCGCCGGTGCGGGATCAGTCGGCCCGTTGGCGAGGATGGGCAGCTCGTGCTGCTCGAAATAGACGTGGTGACCGAAGTCCGACAGCTTCGAGTAGCGATTCGTCCACTGGGCGGAGGTCGGTGTGGGGGCGAGCATGCTCGCCATGCCCATCGCGATGGCGCAGCACGTTACGAATCGCAGGTTCATGCAGGTTCCCTGGCTGACGAGACAAGAACCGGGACGATGTGACACGGGGGAGCGTACACGCAGGCGGCAAAACAGCGTTTTGCCACGCC
>CADCUA010000641.1 GCA_902805755.1 uncultured Lysobacter sp. | reverse complement strand
CCAGGCGATCGCGAACAAGCATCGCGTTCCACTGCTCCCATTCCTGCTGGAGCCGATCAAGGCCGACCGGACCGCGTTCCAGCGCGACAATCTGCATCCGTCCGCTGCCGTGCAGCCGAAGCTGCGCGACCATGTCTGGCCGGCTTTGGAACCGCTGCTGCGCTAACTGCGACGACGGTCCGCAATCCGGGCAGCGCGCCTGAACTCCGCGCGCTGTCAACGGCTTACGTAACGGGACGCGGGTTGCCACAATCCGCGCTCCCCGGCGCATGCCGGAGCCAGCGACCGGACCATGCAAGACCGAAGCCTTTCCCGCAACGACAGCACGCTCGCGCAGCAGATCGCCGCCACCATCGCAGCCGAGATCGGTGCGCAGCCATCGCAGGCGCGCGCCGCGATCGCGCTGCTCGATGAAGGCTCGACCGTGCCGTTCATCGCGCGATACCGCAAGGAAGTCACGGGCGGGCTGGACGATACCCAGCTGCGCAATCTTGAGGCGCGCCTGACATACCTGCGCGAACTCGAAGACCGGCGTGCAGCGGTCATCGCGAGCATCGCCGAGCAGGGCAAGCTGACCGACGAGCTTCGCGCCGAACTCCAGGCCGCGGACAGCAAGGCCCGTCTCGAAGACCTCTATCTTCCGTACAAGCCCAAGCGTCGGACGAAGGCGCAGATCGCCCGCGAGGCCGGGCTTGAGCCGCTGGCTGACGGGCTGCTTGCCGACCCCACACAGGTCCCCGAAGAGTTCGCGGCCAAGTTCGTCGACGCCGACAAGGGCGTCGCGGACACGAAGGCCGCGCTGGATGGCGCCCGCGCGATCCTCATGGAGCGGTGGGGCGAGGACGCTGCGCTTGTGGGTGATCTGCGCAACTGGCTGTCGCAAGTCGGCGTCATCCGCGCCCGCCTGGCCGAAGGCAAGGAAAACGAGGGCGCGAAATACCGCGATTACTTCGATCACGCCGAAGCGCTCGCCAAAATCCCTTCCCACCGCCTGCTCGCACTGTTCCGCGCGCGGCGCGAGGAAATCCTGTTTCTCGATCTGGAACCGGGCACGGACGCGGACGCGGGACACGCGCAGGCCGAAGGCCGCGTTGCGCATCACGCGGGCATCCGTCCGCAGGGTCGGGCGGCTGACAAGTGGCTGCTTGATGCCTGCCGTCTGACATGGCGCGCAAAGCTGCAGCTGCACCTGATGCTCGATCTGTTTTCGCAGGCCCGGGAAAAAGCCGAAGCGGAAGCGATCGACGTGTTCGGCAATAATCTCAAGGACCTGTTGCTGTCTGCGCCGGCGGGCCCGCGCGCGGTGCTCGGGCTTGACCCCGGCCTGCGCACCGGCGTCAAGGTCGCGGTGGTCGATCGCACCGGCAAGGTCGTCGCCACCGACACGATCTACCCGCACGAGCCCCGCCGCCAGTGGGATCAATCGCTCCACACCTTGCGCGCGCTGTGCGCGAAGCACCACGTGGAACTGATTGCGATCGGCAACGGCACCGCATCGCGCGAGACCGACAAGCTGGCGGGCGAGCTCATGAGGCTCGCGCCTGATCTCAAGCTCACGAAGATCGTGGTCAGCGAAGCGGGCGCGTCCGTCTATTCGGCGTCGGAACTCGCCGCCCGCGAGTTCCCCGATCTCGATGTATCACTACGTGGCGCGGTGTCGATCGCACGCCGACTGC
>CADCUA010000640.1 GCA_902805755.1 uncultured Lysobacter sp. | reverse complement strand
CCCAGCGCCTTCGCACGGCGCCTCACCTGTTCGACGACGGCCGGGTCAAGCCCGGCGAGCGTGGTCATGACCGGATGGTTCGGGTCGACCTCGTGGATCATTTCCGCCATCTGGTTGACAGCGTCCCAGACGGCCGGGTTCGTCGCCTCCAGATTGAGCTCGTTGCCGACGACCCACATCAGCAGGGCCGGATGGTCCTTCGACGCGAGGACTTCCGATCGCACCCGCGCAAGCTGCTTGGCGACGGCGTCCGCATCGTCGTAATCGAAGCCGTGCCGCTCGCGTGCGACCTCGATTCCCATGGCAACAAACAGGCCGTTGCGTTGCGCACGGTCGAGCACCGCCTTCGCATCGGTCGTCCGCCAGGTGCGCAACGCGTTGCCACCCCGCCGGGCCAGTTCCTGCGGATCACCGCCGTCGAGCCCCGCCCCTTTGATAAAGAAAGGCGCCCCGTTGACGAGCAGCCGGTAGCGACCACTGTCCTCCACGACCCGTACGACGGAGGGCGCTCGCTCCGGCACCGGCCCCATGGCCGGCTGAGTGCTGGCCAGCCTCGGCGCGAACAGTGCGCCCGCTACAAGTGCGCCACCGAGAACAGCGGCTAACGCGCGGCGTTCAGTCGTAGAGGCGCGCATATTTCGCACCGAAGAAAACGATGAATGCATAGCAGAACATCGGCACGTAGAAGGACACCTGGATGCCCATCAGATCCGCTGCCAGACCTTGGGCGAACGGCACGATCGCGCCACCGACGATCGCCATGCACAGCAGGCCCGAGCCCTTGCCCGTCAGCGGCCCGAGCTTGTGCAGCGCCATGCTGAAGATGGTCGGAAACATGATCGAGTTGAACAGGCCCACCAGCAGGATCGCCCACATCGCGAACCGGCCCTCTCCGAGAATGGCGGCGAGCACCAGAGCCATCGAGCACGTCGCACTGAAGGCAAGCGTCCGGCCCGGGCTCACGCGTCGCATGATCGCGAAGCCGATGAAGCGCCCGACCATCGCCAGCCCCCAGTAATAGCTGACGTACTTCGCCGCCTCGGCATGTGGAAGCGCCGCGATGTTGCGCTCGCCCATGAAGTTGACGAGGAAGCTGCCGATGCTGACTTCCGCACCGACGTAGAGAAAAATCGCGATTGCGCCGAGGACGAGGTTACGGTGTCGGAGGATCGAATCCGTTCCGGCTTCGACAGCACCGGCTTCGGCCGCGTGATTGATCTTCGGAAGTCGGACGATGGCGAATACGATGGCAAGCGTCAGCAGCGCCGCCGCGAGCGCCAGGTACGGCCCCTGCACCGTCGCAGCCGCGGTCGCACGATATGCGGCCTGCTGCTCCGGCAGCATCGCTGCCAGGTCTTCCGGGCTAACAAGCGTTGCGCCAGCGAGGATCAATGCGCTTCCGAACAGCGGGCCGACCGTGGTTCCCAGCGAATTGAACGCCTGCGTCAGTGTCAGGCGGCTGGAGGCGGTCTTCGGATCGCCCAGCGCGGTCACGTATGGATTGGCCGCCACCTGCAGCACGGTGATACCGGCAGCGAGCACGAAGAACGCGAACAGGAACAACGCGTAACCGCTGTTCGACGCCGGATAGAACAGCCCGCAGCCGGCAGCCGCGATCACCAGACCGGTCACCGCGCTCTTCTGGTATCCGATGCGCTTGATCAGGGCGCCCGCCGG
>CADCUA010000639.1 GCA_902805755.1 uncultured Lysobacter sp. | reverse complement strand
GCACTCCACCTGCTCCGGCCGGATCGGCTCGCCGGCCTTCAGGCCCAGCAGGTGGCGGATGCCGGCCACCGCCGCGTCCCGGTACTGCTCGGGGTTCTCGGACAGCAGCTTGTGGGTGACGAGGGTGCCGTCCGGGCGGCGGCCGACGACGTCGGTGAAGGTGCCGCCGCGATCGATCCAGAACTGCCAGCGGGACGGTGTCGTCGGAGTGGACATGGGAACTTGTCGGAAAGGGAGGGAAGGGGAGTCGGGCGGCGTCACGCGGCGCGCCCGTGGCCCGCCTCAGCGGCCACACCAACCTGGGCAGCGCCGCACTGGCGCAGGCGCTGCTGTAGCGCCTGCCCATGCCCCATGCAGTGCGGCCGTATCGTGTTTGCAACGTTCTGCGGTAGAGATCACCCCGGCCGTCGCTTATGCGTGCGGCAAAAAAGCGGTGTTTAGCGACGAAAAAGCCGCTATCCGCGCCAATGCCTGGGTCGGATGCCGTAAGGACGAAGCCTGAATTCTTCATCCAGGTCATACATCGCGACTGCAAACGTGCGCTGCGCACGAGTGCAGGAATCCGGCTTCGTGCAGTGCAGAAAGGATTCACGCGGCGCCTGTCGCCACGCCGCTTCGACCACCCATGTCTATCACGCAGCCTGCGTTTCCACGGCCGCACTCACCTTGCCCGGAGATTTTCCAATGACTTCACGATCTGGCTTGCTTTCGTTGTCCGCAGCGATCGCACTCGGCGTCGCTTCTGCACTTGCCCCCGGCGCCGCGGTCGCCGCTGGCGATTCACCGTCGACGCAAAGCCACAGCGGGCTTCGCGTTTATGGGCTGACCGCCGATCAGCGACTGATCCGCTTCTATGAGAATGAACCGGCGAGCGCGACGAACATTGGTTATGTCCGCGGGCTCAGTGGCGATCGCAAACTCGTCGGCATCGACTTTCGCGTGCAGGATCGCAAGCTGTATGGCGTGGGCGATGCCGGTGGCGTCTACCTGGTCAGCCCGACCGCTGCGGCAACGAAGGTGAGCCAGCTTACGGTCGCGCTTGAAGGCCGTTGCTTCGGGGTGGACTTCAACCCGGCCGCGGACCGGCTGCGTGTCGTGAGCGACGCCGGCCAGAACCTGCGCCATGACGTCAACGCTGGCGGTGTCACGATCGTCGATGGCCGGTTGAACTACATGGCCGGCGTGGACGCGCGCGGCGTCAACGGCGCGGCGTACACGAACAACGATCTCGATGCGTCGACCGCCACCACCCTATTCGACATCGACTCGGTGCTTGACCAGGTCGCGGCGCAGGCACCGGCGAACGCCGGATCGCTGTCACCGACCGGCAAGCTCGGCGTGGATTCCGCGAGCTGCGCGGGCTTCGACGCATACAGCACTGTCCGCAACGGCGCGACGGTCGAGAACCAGGGCTATGCCGCACTGCGCTCAAGCGGCGGTGTCACACGCTTCTTTGAAGTGAATCTGCTCACCGGCAAAGCGTATTCACTGGGTGCGTTCGCAGGCGAAAACACGCCGGTCGACATCGCGATTCCTTTGAACCAGCTCTGACGCATGCACGGCGCCCGGCCTTGTCGGGCGCCGTGGTTTCAACACGACGTCTGGATCGCGCGCTCGCATCGTAGTTCGCGGTCGAAGACCGGGATCGCATTCTTCTTGCATCGCGTCGCGGGTGATGC
>CADCUA010000638.1 GCA_902805755.1 uncultured Lysobacter sp. | reverse complement strand
TGCCCGTGCCGCTCGCGTGCACGGAAAAACTGGCGGCGAATGCCACCACCCGATCAATCGATTCAGTCCCTTGTCCCCGGTTGCAGCTGGATTCCGGCGCACCCCGCGCCGGCGCGCCATGGTGCCGATGCGCACGGGGGGGCTGTCAATCGGCGTGCTGCTTCACCGCTCCAGGATCGCCACCACACCCATGCCGCCCGCGGTGCAGATCGAGATCAGGCAGCGGCCGCCGCCGCGCTGGGCGAGTTCCTTCGCGGCGGTGGCGATGATGCGTGCGCCGGTCGCGGCGAACGGGTGGCCGGTGGCGAGCGAGGAGCCGTTCGGGTTGATACGGGCCGGCTCGATGCGGCCGAGCGGTGTGTCAAGGCCGAGTCGCACGCGGCAGTACTCCTCGCTTTCCCACGCACGCAGCGTGCACAGCACCTGCGCGGCGAACGCCTCATGCAGCTCGTAGAAATCGAAGTCCTGCAGCGTCAGGCCGTTGCGTCGCAGCATCTCCGGCACCGCGATCGCCGGCGCCATCAGCAGGCCTTCGCCGTGCACGAAATCCACCGCCGCGACATGCGCATCGCGCAGGTACGCGAGCGGCTCCAGACCGCGCGCGCGCGCCCATTCGTCGGACGCGAGCAGGCAGGCCGCCGCGCCGTCGGTGAGCGGCGTGGAGTTCGCCGCGGTCAGCGTGCCGCGGCCGCTGGTCTTGTCGAACGCGGGCTTGAGCGCGGCGAGTTTTTCCAGCGAGGTGTCAGGCCGGAGGATGTTGTCGCGCGAAACGCCGCGGAAGCTCACCACCAGGTCGTTGAAGAAGCCGCGCTCGTAGGCGGCGGCGAGCTTGCGGTGCGAGCTGAGCGCCCACTCGTCCTGCGACTCGCGCGCGATCGCCCACTGCTTGGCCATGTCCTCGCAGTGCTCGCCCATGCTCTTGCCGGTGCGCGGCTCGGCGACGCCGGGGAAATCGGGCTTGAGCTCGCGCGGGTGGAAGCCGCGGAACGCCTTGATCCGGTCGCCGGCGGATTTCGCCGCGGCGGCGGCGAGCAGGCGACGGCGGAAGCTCTTGCCGTACACGATCGGCACGTCGGACGTGGTGTCCGAGCCGCCACCAATGCCGGCCTCGATCTGCCCGACCGCGATCTTGTTCGCGATGTGCGTGATCGTGTCCAGCGACGTGCCGCAGGCGCGCTGCATGGTGATGCCGGGCGTCAGCGGCGACAGGCCCGATGACAACGCCGCTTCACGGCCCAGGTTCCAGTCGGCCGAGTGCTTGATGACGGCGCCAAGCGCGACCTCGCCCAGCTGCTGTCCGTGCAGGCCGAATTTTTCGACCAGCGCGCCCAGCGTACGCACGGACATTCCCAGGTTGCCGACGTCGGCATACGCGGTGTTCTGGCGGCAGAACGGAATACGCACACCGCCGAGCACGGCGACGGGACGGGCTTGCAGCATCGGTCGACCTCACATCGGCCCGCACGACGCCGCGGGCATAATCATCCGAGTGTAGCGCCGCCTCTGCGAGCGACCAAACGCCTGCGTATCGATGAGTTCAGATTCGAACCGACCGGCCTCCGGGCCCGCTTCCATCCACGTGCTCGGCGCGCTGGCCCTTGAACTGCGCGGTGATGCGCCGGTCGCACGCGAGCGCCTGCCGCAGGCCGAGGCCGGCACGTTGGCCGCGCTGATCGCCAGCGACCTCGCGCGTTTCGCGCCCGATGCCGCGACGCTGGACCTTGTCACCGTAGGCGCGCACTACGACCCGGTCGAACTGCTGCGCCCGGGCTGGCCGCTGCATCGCGAACTCGACCAGCTGGCCGCACGCGCCCCGAAGGAAGTCCCCTTGGGGGATGCACCGAGGGACATCGCGCGTGGACACCCGGCCGGTCCTGGTGCTGAAGGCGGGCGCATCATCGCGTTCGGCGCGCACGAGGACCGCCTGCCGGGCGTGCTTGCGCCGCGGCCGGAGTTTGCGGGCGGCCCGCTGCGGCTGGTGCCGTTCGTGCTCGGCGGCGCGGAGGCCACGGCGGCCGCGGTCGGCGAGGCGTTCGAGCTCGAACTGCTGGAACGCGGCATGGCCGGCGCGGCCACGGCGCTGGCGGCGCAGGACGCGTTCGGGCTCGAAGTCGAGCACGCGCGCTATCTCACCGTGCATGACCTCGCCGCGATGACCGCGCTGCAGTACGAACATGCGGGTCTGGCGCCGCTATGGCCGCTGCTGGAAACCGCCTTGCTCGAGCCGGCCGGCGATGTCTGGCTGGACGCCGCGCCGGAACCGCTGGTGCATTACAGCGGCGGCGAAGCGCGCATCGCGCTGTATTCGCCGCAGGCCTGGCATGCGCGCTACGCGGCCGAGGAGCAATGCGACAGCGACGAGGCGCGCGAGCGGCTGCGTCGGCGCTTTGGCCAGTTCGAAGCGCGCCAGCGGCAGATCGCGGCGGTGCTCGGCGCGCACGGCGTGCCGGTGCAGTTCGTGCATTGCCCCGATCGCGCCGACGAACACGCCGAGCTCGCCTGAGCGATGCGCGTCGTCGTCTTCGGCAATTCCGGCGCCGGCAAGAGCACGCACGCGCGGGCGCTGTCGGTGCAGCACGGGCTCGCGCATCTGGACCTGGACGCGATCGTCTGGGAGCCCGGAAAGATCGCCGTGCCGCGCGCGCCGCAAGCGGTGCACGATTCGCTCGATGCGTTTCTCGCGGCGAACATGCGCTGGGTGGTGGAAGGCTGCTACGGCGAGCTGGTCGAACGCGCCGCCCGCAGCTGCACCGAGCTCGTGTTCCTCAATCCAGGACTGGCTGCCTGCCTTGCCCATAACCGCAGGCGACCCTGGGAGCCGCACAAGTACGCCTCGCCCCAGCAGCAGGATTCGATGCTCGATGCGCTGCAGGCGTGGGTCGCGGCGTATTACACGCGCGAGGACGACTGGTCGTACCGTGCGCACCGCCGGCTGTTCGAGCTGCATGCTGGCTGCAAGACCGAGTACACGGCGCTGCCGTCAGCAGAGCCCGCATAACCGCGCCGCGTACGCTTGCATCGCGATGAGGCACGCGGTGGTTCGCATAAACGCATGCTGCGGACAGACGATTGATTCCTGGGCAGGGCGCGTTGCACGCTGAGCATCTGAAGCGCTAAGCCGCAGGGGCCACAGCCTGCGGCGTGCAGAGTCACTGCGGCAGCCATCGCCCGATGCGCACTTCGTCTGTGGTCAACGCGTGAATTCGCTTTCGAACATGCGGTAGCCGGCATCGCGCATGCCGAGCGATGCGTAGGTGCGCTGCGCGGTGTCGTTGTCACGCTCGACGTAAAGACGCAGGCCGATCACGCCTTCGGTGTCGCGCGCGAGTTGTTCGACGTGACGGTAGAGCGCTGCGAACACGCCCTGGCGGCGGTGCGCGTCGGGCACGTACACGCTCTGGATCCACCACCAGTCGCCGCAGCGCCAGTCGCTCCATTCGCGCGTGAGCATCAGCGTGCCGACCGGCTCGGCGATCGTTTCGCGACCGGCAAGCGTGGCCTCGCGCATCGCGACGAAGTAACGCGCCTTGCCGGCATCGGCCAGACCCGCCTCGACGCCGGCGCGAACGGTCGCTTCGTCCAGGCGCTTGTGCTCGGTTTCCCAGGCCATCGCGAGCGCCCACTGCGCGAGCAGGTCGCGGTCGCGCGCCTGGGCTTCGCGGATTCGCAGCGCGGCGTCCACGGCTCAGCGCACCGCGGTGATGATGCCGCAGGCCACGCGTGCGCCGGCGTTGCCGGCCGGCTGGCTGCGGTAATCGTCCGGCGCGGCGTGCACGACGACCGCGCGGCCAACGATGTTGCGCGCGCCGCCGCCGAGCGTGACACCGCCGGCATGCACGCTCACGCGCGCAACGCCCTGGGCGTCGGCAGTGAGGTTGTCCATGTCGCCGGCATGATGCGCACCGGCGCCGACCTTGCCGTGCGCGGTCGCGGCGGGGTTGAAGTGCCCGCCCGCGCTGCTGGCGTCGGCCGCGCTGCAGTTGCCGGTCTCGTGCACGTGGATCGCGTGCGCCGCGCCGCGGGTCAGGCCGCCGATCTCGCCGGTGAAATGCACGCCGTCGGCCATCGGCATCGCGTTGAGCTTGCCGCTGACCAGGCTGCCCGATGCGGGCGCGAGCGTGACGGTTGCGGCACGTACCGCGGGCATGGTCGGTGCGGCCGTGGCGGATGCGGCCGTAGCCGGCGCGGCGGCGGTGCCGCCGGAGGGCGAGCTCGCGCACGCCGCCAGACCGAGCGCGGTGGCGGCGGCGAACAGGACGGTCTTCATCGAACACTCCGGTGAATGGAAGGACGCGGCAAGGCTAGCGCAGCCGGGTTCAGCCGCCGTGAGCCGACGATGCGTGCGTGCAGCGCGCGGCTAGCGACGCGGCGGCCGTGCAAGCTTGCGCGTGATCGTGTTGCGCCCCAGGCCCAGACGCGCGGCGGCTTCGGCGCGGCGGCCGCCGGTGTGTTCGAGCGCGGCGTCGAGCAGTGCGCGGTCGAAGCGTGCGAGGGCCAGGCCGTGCAGCTCGGTCTGGCCCTGTTGCAACTGCGCACGCGCCCAGCGCGCGAGTTGCGCATCCCACCCCTCCGGGTCGGATGCGCCGGCGTCGCGCGCCGGCGCATGGCCCAGCACGTCGTCCAGATCGGTGGGACGGATCACATCGCCCGGCGCGAGCGCGGCCAATCGCCAGCACAGGTTTTCCAGCTCGCGCACGTTACCGGGCCAGGCGTGTGCCTGCAGCCGTGCGAGCGCGTCGGGCGCCAGGCGCTTGGGCGCGGCATCGAAGCGTGCGGCGGCCACTGCGAGGAAACGCTCGGCGAGCTGCGCGATGTCCTCCAGGCGCTCGCGCAGCGGCGGCAGGCGCAGGCGCACGACGTCAAGCCGGTGCAGGAGGTCGGCACGGAAGCGGCCGTCCGCGGCGAGCGTCTCGAGGTCCTGATGCGTTGCGGCGATCACGCGCACGTCGACGCGGATCAGCTCACGACCGCCCACGCGGAAGAACTCGCCCCCGGCCAGCACGCGCAGCAGCCGCGTCTGCAGCGGCAGCGGCATGTCGCCGATCTCGTCCAGAAACAGCGTGCCGCCGTGCGCCTGCTCGAAGCGGCCGACGTGGCGGCGCGTCGCACCGGTGAACGCGCCGGCTTCGTGGCCGAACAGCTCCGATTCCAGCAGTTCCGACGGAATCGCCGCGGTATTGAGCGCGACGAACGGCCGCTGCGCGCGCGGCGATTCGCGGTGCAGCGCACGCGCGACCAGCTCCTTGCCGGTGCCGGTCTCGCCGGTCACCAGCACCGA
>CADCUA010000637.1 GCA_902805755.1 uncultured Lysobacter sp. | reverse complement strand
TCAAGCGTCGCTGTTCAAACGCCCCATGCTCAGCCTGATCCGCTGGCCGAACACCGCGCTACTGTTCCAATGCCGCTTTCAAGCCAATCAACTGGCCCAGCCTCTTGCGCAACTGACGCACTCGCCATCGTTCGACCAGCAGCGACACTGCAACGAGTGGGAGGTTTGCCGCCGCAGGCAGCCACCACAGGTTCCGCTTGGGCGGATCGATCCAGCCCGTCAGCCATCCAGCTGTCAGCAGTGCGACGCCCCCGAGCACGATGAAAAGGACGAAGCGGTTCATGCGCCAGAAGCGGATGGATGCGTTGGCCCGATCGATTTCCAGACGCACAAGCGCTTCCGGCCCCAGGCCGTGGTGGCGCCACAGCCCGCGCCGGCTTCCAATAGTCCACGCAGTGAAAGCACCGGCGATCGCAAGCAGCCCCAGAGTGATCCAGTGAACAGGGCCCAGGTTCGGTTTCGCACCTATGAGCCGCAGCAGTACGAACAGCGACACCGCGAAGCTCGCAACCTCGACAACAGTCAGCGCGATTAGGCGCGAGGTGCGCACGGCAGCCGCGCGTCGCAAGCGGTCGATATCGACCTGACCGGTCGCCTGCGTCTGCCACAACGTGCCAACGTCACCCCAGTCGTCCGGGAAATCATGTTCGGTATTCACGCTGTTTCCTCCAGCCATGCGCGCAGTTGCCTGCGGGCGCGCGCCAGGCGTTGATTGACGGTGTTTTCTTCCAGGCCGAGCGACTCGGCGATATCCCGCTGGGAAAACCCTTCGAGCGACAGCACGACGACCTGGCGTTGACCCACAGGCAGGCGGCGCACGGCTGCGACCAGGCGGGCGCGGCGCTGATGGGCCTGCGCGGAGCTCTCCGGGTCCGCGGTGTCGTCGACGTGGAACTCGCTCAGCTCGACGGAGTGCCGCCCCGCATGGCGCGATACATGGTCCGCCCCGTGGTTCTGTGCGATGCGCGCGATGAACGTTTTCAACGAGGCCTGACCGCGCCACGCAGGCAGTGCGCGCCAGATCGCAAGGCTCATCTCCTGCAACAGATCCTGCTGCCGCGCCGGGTCGGCTTCATAGCTGGCCGCGATGCGTCCCAGCATGGCGCCGTGCTCGGCAAGCACGTCGGCTATCGTAACCATGCGGCGCTCATCGGGCCTGCTGGTGGTACACGACGCGGTAGCTCGCATAGCCGATACATAGACTGAAAGGAAGAATGACGAGGAGCAGTGGTGCGACCCACAGCACCGAAGCGATCGCGGCGGCACATGCCAGGCCCGCCGCAGTGACTGCCTTCCAATGGACCCGGATCGCCCGCGCGTTGTCGACCAACGCGTCGCGCATGCCAAGACCGTCGAGCAGCATGCGCGCAAGCACGAACATCAACGCCATCGAGGGGATCACGCCCGATGCGAATATCGCCGCCAGTTGCGGTTTCGACAATTCGATCGCGGCGATCTGGCCGAGCGCAAGTGCGATGGCCTGGTCCGCACCGCCGATTGCTGCCGTTATGGCTAGCTGGAAGGCGAATGTCAGAGCGGACAGCATCGCAATCACCGCAAGCGCACGAAATTTCCTGGCGCACATGGCCGCCATGGCCTGCGGCGCGAATCTTTCACGCGTGAGCTTCGCATCCAGCATCGCGAATACCCATGCACCGACCGGCGGCGTCACCAGTTTCG
>CADCUA010000636.1 GCA_902805755.1 uncultured Lysobacter sp. | reverse complement strand
TCGGACCGGTCGAAGCGTCGCGCGAGGAACGAGGCATCGCGCGCGTCGCCGGCCTGCAGCACCTGCGACAGCGGCTGCAGCGACACGCCCTCGGGCAGATCCGACAGATCCGAGGCTTCGGCATGGAAGCGCCCGTTGACGAATACCAGGCGCGGCGAGGGCACGGCCTCGAGCGCGGCGGCTTCGACCGGCGGTAACGCGTCGGCCGGCAGGAACTCGCGCCGTTCGAGTGGGCGCAGCGAGGTGTAGCGCCATGCTTCGCTGCGGCTGTGTGGCAGTCCGTCGCGCAGTGCGGCGTCGAGCGCGGCCCGACGTTCCGCGCCGAGCCCGGCTGCATCGCGCAGTGGCGACGCCTCGAAGGTTTCGGCAAACCGGGCGAGCAGTGCGTTCATGCGCCGTCCGCCGCTGCGAGCGGGGCACACGCAGTGGGTACGACCGCGCCGCGGTGCATCGCGTGAGCAACGCCGAGCGCAGGCGCATTGTGGCGTCGCTGACCGACATGAGGAACGGGGATGCCAGACATCACGCCGCTGCCTCCGGGCTGATGCGGTCCTTCACCCATGAATAGCCGTGCTGCTCCAGCTCGAGCGCCAGCTCCGGGCCGCCGCTCTCGACGATGCGACCTTCGGCGAGCACATGGACCACGTCCGGGCGGATGTAGTCCAGCAGGCGCTGGTAATGCGTGATCACGATGAACGCGCGATCCGGCGAGCGCAGCGTGTTGACGCCGTGGGCGACCGCCTTCAGTGCATCGATGTCGAGCCCGGAATCGGTTTCGTCGAGGATCGCGAGCTTCGGTTCGAGCAATGCGAGCTGGAAGATCTCGTTGCGCTTCTTCTCGCCGCCGCTGAAGCCTTCGTTGACGGCGCGGTGCAGCAGCTCGTCCTTCAGGTGCAGCACTGCGAGTTTCTCGCGCACGCGGCGCAGGAACTGCATCGAATCCAGCTCCTCTTCACCGCGCGCCTTGCGCTGCGCATTGACCGCGGAGCGCAGGAAGTAGGTGTTGTTCACGCCCGGGATCTCGACCGGGTACTGGAACGCGAGGAATACACCCGCCGCGGCGCGTTCTTCCGGCTCGAGTTCGAGCAGGTTGCGGCCTTCGAACGTCACCGTGCCTTCGACCACCTCGTAGCCCTCGCGCCCGGCGAGGATGTTGCCCAGCGTGGACTTGCCGGCGCCGTTCGGTCCCATGATCGCGTGCACCTGGCCTGGCAGCACTTCGAGCGAAAGGCCCTTGAGGATGTCCTTGCCGGCGACGCGGGCGTGGAGGTTTTCGATCTTCAGCATATTCATTCCAGTTCGTCTTCTTTGAGTGCGGCGGCCGCTGCTTCTTCCGGGGTGACCCGGAACCCGAGCTTTCGTAGATCGGCCAGGTCCTGCAGGCGACCGGTGGCGCGCTTGTTTGTCTCGAGATCCGACAGCGACACCAGATGCACCGGAACGCCGTCTATTTCAGACTCGATGCGCCGGGTCCACGCGTCATCGAACTCGAGTCCTGTTGCGAAGGTCAGCAGATCGATGCGGTTGGGCGGATAGCCCAGCTGGAGCACCTGGTCACGTCTGGAAAAATCGTCTACGACAATGCCGAGACTGCCGAACCCGAAGTCGTCGATCGCCTGCACGATGCGTTCAGCGGCGGCAGGCGCTGCGTCGACCCCGACATCAATGTCCTTCGTGTAG
>CADCUA010000635.1 GCA_902805755.1 uncultured Lysobacter sp. | reverse complement strand
TCGCGTGCCGGGAATGGGAAGGGTGAAAAGTCACGCACCAGCCGTCAGTAAGGCTCGGGCGGTATGGTCTGTTGTCGGCCGGAAGCGGTCACTCTGCAATTAGACCGTGTGCTCCGCGTGGCAGCTTTCATTCTGCGCATGCGCTGCAACAGCGGCGGCAAACTTCTGGGCCGGCACGTCTTCGAGGTCTTTCCAAAAACCCGGAGGCCGACGACGGCGCGCGCAACCTGCGCTGCCTGCTTGCCGACCGCGTCGTCGCGCAGGGTTGCTCAGCTCCGTATTGCCTGCTTGCTCCAGCGCTTGTTCGACGCAATGCGGTGGACTAGCCTGCAGTTTCCGGTTCCCGACCGGCAACCACGCAAGCGTCGCCAGACCATGAAACCGCTCGCACCCGCTCCTGTGCTGTCGTCGCTGTTGCTGTGTGCCTGCGGTCGCTTCCGCGAGCGCACGTACGTGGTCGACGGCGGTCACGACTTCAACGCGTGGAACTGCGTATGGACCGGGTTCCCCGACAGCGCGCGCCCCTGTGAGGACATCCAATGATTCGCGTGATCGCCGTCGTCGCCGTCGCTGCCGTGCTCCTGTCCGGATGCATGACCTGGAGCCCGGGCTGGGAGAACCAGCCGATCCGATCTCCTGAGCTGATAAATGGCGGACCCGCGCTGTCCAGGGCCGCCGCGGATGCGGAGCTTGCCCAGGCGCGCGAAGCGATGGCGGTCCGCAAGGCAATCGCTGGCTATACAGCGGCGCTCGAAGACAGCCCCGGGGACGCCGAATTGCTGGACGATCTCGCCGACGCCCACATCCTCTACGGCGCGGCGTGGGCACGCAGTACCCGCGAGAAAGCGGTGTGGTATCGCGCCGGCATCCGCTACGCCGAGCGGTCGATGGCAACCAACGAGCGCTTCCGCAAACGGGTGCAGGCAGGCGCCGGAATCGGGGATGCAGCGACCGAGCTTGGCCCGCATCAGGTGCGGACGATGCTGCTGTGGGTCACCGGGGTGTCGTACTACTTCAAGGAGTGCCTCGGCGTGCGGCAAGTGCTGCACTTCCGATGGATGCTGCAAACGCGCGAAGTGATGGAGCACATGCTTGCCGTCGATCCGGAATTCGGTAGCGGCGCCGTGCTGTTCTCGCTCGGGATCTACCATCTCGCGCTTCCACCTGGCGCGGGCCGGGATCTCGATCGTTCCCGGGAGTTTCTCGACAAGGCGGTCGCGGTGTCACCGACATCACTGCTGACCCGCTGGGGCCGCGCGAAGTACTTCCACGTGATGACGGGAGATCGCGAGGCGTTCCGCCGCGACCTCGAATGGGTGATCGCGCAACCGCCGCAGACGCCGGACAACACGCTGGCGTGGAACCTGTATTTCCAGCGCGACGCACGGGAAACGCTCGCAAGGATCGACCGGCTGTTCTGAGAGCGGGGCGAACCCGGTTATGGTCGACGGCGGCCCCGGGCCGGACACCGGCCGCGACGGCAATACCCAGCCCCGACCGATCGCCCGCGCCGTCAGGCTGATCCGCTCCAAGGGCGTGGGCGTCTTCTTCGTCACCCAGACGCCCAAGGACGTGCCGGCCGAGGTGCTGGCCCAGCTGGGCAACCGGGTCCAGCACGCGCTGCGCGCCTTCACCCCGGACGACGCCAAGGCGCTCAAGGCGACCGTCGGCACGTTCCCGG
>CADCUA010000634.1 GCA_902805755.1 uncultured Lysobacter sp. | reverse complement strand
GGTCACGGCTGGTCTACGGCGCCAGCGTTGAACGCGGTTCAGTCCGACGATGGCCTGGTCGACACGCATATCGGAGGCGCGAAGCATTCATCGACACGGTTGTGCGGGCAACGCGAATCGCGCGCACTGAGCGCCCGAAGCCGGCCGTGTCCCCACTTCGATACTCCGCGCCTCGCTCCACACGGCGGCGCATGGAAAAAACGTGACCGTCATCCCGCCTTGACGCGGCCTTGACGTTGAACGGCCGAAAGTGACGCCCAACGGCAGCTCAACGGTGCCGTGAAACCAAGGAACCGGAAGTTTTCCTTGGGCGACCTCGCGCGTTAAAGGAATCAACGCATGCCCGTCCGCCTGTTGCTTGTCGCAGTCCTTACCCTCGTTTCCACCTCGGTCGCCGCGCAAAGCGGATCCAGCTCCCGCGTCGTCATCAGCGGTAGCAACGACCAGACCGTCTCGGTCTCCGGCTCCATCACCAACGAAGCCAAGTCCGGTGGCACCGCCAAGGTGAACATCGGCTCGGTGAGCAATGCCCGCGTAGGCAGCAATCGCCAATCGGTACAGGTCAACGGCTCGATCCAGAACCAGTCCTCCGGCTCGGGCTCGAAGGCCGTCATCAATATCGGCTCCGTCAGCGAAGACTGACCGTATCGGCACCAGGAATGGTCCGCCGGGTGCTGGCAGTTTGGACCGCAGTCCCATCCCCCATCGCACAGCACGTGCACCTTTCGAGAAAGGAATTCACATGAACGTGAAGAACGCCCTGATTGCCGCCACCCTCGCCTCCGCCGTCGCCCTCACGGGTTCCGCGTTCGCCGCCGTCAAGATCGATGGCAAGAACACGCAGTCCACCACCGTCCAGGGCGCGGTCCTCAACGCCGCGGTCGGTGCAGCTGCGACGGCCAAGCAGAACATCTCGTCCAACAAGGGCAAGGTCAGCATCACCGGCGACAACAAGCAGGAAACGAACGTCAAGGGCGCGGTGCTGAACGCATCGGTCGGCGCCGCCAGCCGCGCCGAGCAGAACGTCTCGTCGAACGAAGGCAACTAAGCCCTGCGTCGTTCCGGGGGGCGGCGACGCCTCCCGGAGCGGTTGGACCTGTCCTTCGGAGATCCGTCATGGTTCGCATCCTTCCTGCATTGCTTGTTTCCGTCCTGTTCTGTGGCGCCGCGTTCGCGCAGCAGCAGGACCCGACTCCGCGCCGCGACATCTCGCCGCTGGACCGTGCAAAGGTCTCGCACGCGCAGGCGAAGCGCTGGATCGGCTTCAGCACGCAGCAGGACGCGGACGACACCCTGACGCGCAACCGCGTCGGGCCGGGGAGCAACACCTGCGTCACCAACATCGGCACCACCACGCAGAATCCGGCGACCGTCGGGGGCTTCACCCCTCGCTATGGCCCGGCCCCGCGCGATCAGCGCGGCGACCGCGTCGTCGTCGTCAATGGCAGCGTGATCAACGTCTGCAAGTAAGTACGCGCCGGCACCAGGCGCGAAGCAATAATCAACAGGACAGGGGAAAGCGCGCGAATGCGTGAGAGCAAGGGGCGTGGGTGGACGGCGGGCGCGATCGTATGCGCACTGACGGTGATCACGGGCTGTTCCACGCTGGGCAAGAACAGCCCGCGCAAGAACGCGGCGTTCTTTGACCAGACCTATATCGAAAACCGCAGCGTGGTGTGGCCGG
>CADCUA010000633.1 GCA_902805755.1 uncultured Lysobacter sp. | reverse complement strand
AGCGAAGCATGGCGTTACACCTCGCTGCGCCCGCTGGAACGACGCGAGTTCCTGCCGGCCGACGCGTTACCGCCGGTCGACGCCGCCGCGCTCGAGGCCGTACCGTCGCCGCGCCTGGTATTCGTCAACGGGCGCTTCCATGCCGAAGCTTCGGATCTGTCGGATCTGCCCGAGGGCGTGTCGCTGCAGCCGCTGTCGCAGGTGCTGCAGGCCGGCGACGCGCGCGATGCGTCGTTCCTCGCACGGCGCTTCGACCGCCCGGACGAAGTCTTCGCCCGGCTCAACGCCGCGCTAGCCGATGAAGGCGCGGTGCTGCGCGCCGAGACGGGCACGCGCTCGGCGATGCCGATCCATCTGGTCTTCATCGGCGCGGCCGACGCGATCGACCGCGCCTGGCATCTGCGTCACCTGATCGAACTGCGCGAGCACGCATCGCTCGTGGTCGTGGAGCACCACCTCGCAAGCGGCGCGCATCGCCACCTGTCGAACCAGCTGATGCACGTGCACATGGCGCAGCACGCGCAGCTGTCGCATGCACGCGTGCAGGACGAGTCGCACGGCGCCACGCTGTTCGCACGCACCGATGCGGTGCTCGCGCGCGAGACGCATTACCGCCGCGTGGACCTCGAACTCGGCGCCGGCCTGTCGCGCCATGAACTCAACGTCGCATTGCAGGGCGAGCACGCATTCGTGAGCGCGAACGGTGCACTGCTCGCGACCGGGCGCCGGCATCTGGATACGCGCCTGGGTATCGACCACATCGGCCGCGATGGCGGCTGCGAGCTCATCTGGCGTGGCCTGGGCGCGGACCGCGCGCGCGCGGCGTTCCACGGCGGCATCCTGATCCGCGAAGGCGCCGACGGCACCAACGCGTCGCTGTCGAACAAGAACCTGCTGCTGAGCGACACGGCCGAGATCGACACTCAGCCGGTGCTGGTGATCCATGCCGACGAAGTGCAGGCCGCGCATGGCGCCACCGTCGGCCAGCTCGACCCGACCGCGATGTTCTACCTGCGCTCGCGCGGGCTGCCGGCCGATCGTGCGCGTGCACTGCTGACAGAAGCTTTTCTGCGTGAAACGCTGTCCGTGTTCGACGACGCGTCGCTGCGTGACGCGTTGGCGGTCCGCCTGGACGCCGCACTGGCACGACTGGGGGTCGCATGACGCGCAATCATCCGCATGTATCCCGACCACTCGCCGAGCCTCCGCGCATCGGTCCGCCCGACTGGGATGCCGTGCGCGCCGACTTTCCGCTGCTGACGCGCCAGGTGCACGGCAAGCCGTTGGTCTACCTGGATTCGGCGAACACCGGGCAGAAACCCGCGGCCGTCATCGAGGCGGTGGACGATTTCTACCGTCGCCACAACGCGAACGTCAGCCGCGCCGTGCATGCGCTCGGGACCGAGGCGACCGATGCGTACGAGTCGGCGCGCAGCAGGCTTGCCGCATTCCTGAACGTGCGCAGCGACGAGCTGGTGCTGTGCAGCGGCACCACGTTCGCGCTGAATCTCGTCGCGTACAGCTGGGGGTTGCCGAACCTTCGCCCGGGCGATGCGATCGTGCTCACGCGCATGGAGCACCACGCGAACATCGTGCCGTGGCAGATCGCCTGCGATGGCGCGGGCGCCACGCTCCGCGTCATTCCGATGACCGAAGACGGCGAGCTGCGCCTCGACGAATTCGAGCGCAT
>CADCUA010000632.1 GCA_902805755.1 uncultured Lysobacter sp. | reverse complement strand
GAAGATGGCCTCGATCGGCCAGCTTGCCGCCGGTGTCGCGCACGAGATCAACAACCCGATCGGTTACGTGCATTCCAACCTCGGCACGCTGCGCGACTACTCCGCTTCGCTGATCGCGCTGGTCGAAGCCTATGGCGCCGAACTGCCGGCCGACCATCCGGGCGCAGCCGGGCTCAAGCAGCTGCGCGAGCGGCTCGATATCGATTTCATCGTCGGCGATCTGCCGCAGTTGCTGGACGAATCGCGCGAAGGCATCGAGCGCGTGACGAAGATCGTGCAGGACCTGAAGGAGTTCTCGCATGTCGGCCGCGACGAGCCGGCGCGCGCGGTGGACCTGCACAAGGGCCTGGATTCCACGCTGAACATCGTGTGGAACGATCTCAAGTACAAGGTGCGCCTGGACAAGCTCTACGGCGAACTGCCGCCGGTGGAATGCCATCCGTCCGAGATCAACCAGGTCTTCATGAACCTGCTGATCAATGCCGGACAGGCGATCGCCGAGCGCGGCACGATCACGGTAGCGACCGGCGTGGACGGCGAGGACGCCTGGGTCAGCATCAGCGACAGCGGCTGCGGCATTCCCGACGAATCGCTCGCGCGCATTTTCGATCCGTTCTACACCACCAAGCCGATCGGTCGCGGCACCGGACTGGGCCTGGCGATCTGCTACGGCATCATTGCCAAGCACCATGGCCGCATCGAGGTCACCAGCCGCGTTGGCCTGGGCAGCACGTTCCGGGTCGTTCTTCCGATCTGCCAGCCGGCCGGCGGCATCGCCGATCCCGTGCGCGGGACGGCCTGAGCTGCGAGATGCATCGCAGCAGCGCGAGCGGCGGCCCGATTCCAGCTGAACCGATCGCCTCGCAGCGCTTGACTGCATCCGCCTTCGATCGCATGGTCGATTACTGACCGCCAACGACCGGAGAATGCAATGAAGACGAACAAGTGGGTTATCGGCCTTGCGCTGCTTGCCTCGACCTTTGCCGCATACGCGGCCGCCGGATGCCCGCTCGGCTGCTGCTGATCCCGCGCACCGCGTGAATCGATGCCCCGCCTGGTGCGGGGCATTTTTTTGCCGGCGCGCCCACGGGGTCGTTTGACCGGCGATTGCAGTCTGACTCACGGCCACTTGCCGATATCCGCCCGCATGCCGACACGGCGACGTTGCCGGATCCAAGGCTCGTGACGCCCGAACGGGGTTTCGCCCGCCAAGTATGCGTCTGCCTGGGCGTCGGCCGCCGCCCTCAGAACGCGGCTTCGCCCGCGGTGCGGCGTTCGTGCGCACGGAACGCATCGCGGATGTGCTCGCGCAACTCGTCGTCATTCCATGGCTTGGTGATGAAGCGGTAGATCGCGCCGTGGTTGATCGCCTCGGTGATCGTAGCGAGGTCGGTGTAGCCCGACAGCACCATGCGCACGGTGTCCGGGTACAGGTCGCGCACGCGCGTGAGGAATTCGGTGCCGCTCATGTCGGGCATGCGCTGGTCCGACAGGATCACCTGCGCGTTGTTGCTCGCGAGCAGGTCGAACGCCTCGGCCACGCTGTTCGCGGTGAGGATCTGGTAGCCGTCGCGACGGAAGAGGCGCACGAGCGAGCGCAGCACGTTTTCCTCATCGTCCAGCAAAAGCAGCGTGCGCTCCGGGCGCGTTGCAGCGAACGCATCGGGCAGCAGGAAGCGCTTGCGGATCAGCTCGTCCAGTTCCTCGGCCGGCAGCGGCGGCGCGAACAGATAGCCCTGGAAGAAATCGCAATGATTGCGGCGCAGAAAGCCGAGCTCGGCCTCGCTTTCCACGCCCTTCGCCGTGACCTTCATGCCCAGGCGATGGCCCATCGCGATGATGCCGCGCACGATCGCGGCGCTGCGCGGGTCGCTTTCCACGCTGTGGATGAAGCTGCGATCGATCTTGAGCCGGTCCAGCGGGTACTGCGCGAGCGCGGCGAAGCTCAGCCCGCCCATGCCGAAGTCCTGCACGGTCAGCGTCGCCCCGAGTCCGCGCAGGCCGGTCAACGTGTCATAGATGTGCCGTGCATCCAGCCCGAGCACGCTCTCGGCGATTTCGAATTCCATCGCGCTCGCCGGCAGGTTGAACCGGTGCAGCAATTCGCCGATGACGTCCAGGCAATCCGGCCGCGTGAGCATCGGACTGGCCAGGTGCACCGACATGTTCAGGTAATCCAGGCCCTCGTTGCGCCAGCGCGCAAGCTGGCTTGCCGCGCTCTCGACCACCCACTGGCCCACGCGCGCCGACAGGCCCACGCGTTCGACCAACTGCAGGAAGCGGTTCGGCCGCAGCAGGCCCTGCTGCTCGGTCTGCCAGCGCAGCACGGTGCTGAAGCCGGCAATGCTGCCGTCATGCGCGTTCACCACCGGCTGATGGAACAGCCGGAACTCGCTGTTCGCGATCGCATCGACGAAGCGGCGCGACAGATCCTCGCCGTTGCTGCGTTCACCCGCTTCGAGCGAATACAGGCCGATGCCGTTCGGGCCGTCGTGCTTCGCGCGCCGGATCGCCTGCTCGGCAGTGGCAAGCAGCGCAGCGGCGTCGCGTGCGTGGTCGGGGTAGACCGCGATGCCGATCGAGAGCGTGATCGGCAGCGTGTAGGGCGGAATCGACAGCGGCGTTTCGAACGCATCGCGCAGGCGCTCGGCAAGCATCGAGCCGTCGGTTTCCTCACCGCGGTAGCCGACGCCGGCGAGGAATTCGTCGCTGCTCAGCCGCCACAGCCAGCTACCGGTCGGCATCGCCTTGTGCAGGCGCTGCGCGATCGCCGCCAACGCCTGGTCGCCGACCATCTCGCCCATGTTCTCGTTGAGCGAGCGGAAGCGGTCGACGTCGATATGCAGCAGCGCGACGCGGCGTCCGGTGGCGCTGGCGGCTGCAAGCACGGTGCTGAGGTTCGGGCCGCCCGCGCCAAGCCGGTACAGCGCAGTCACCGGATCGACCGAGACGCCGCCGGATTCGTCATAGCGCGGGCGCATCATCACGGCAGCTTACCCGGGAAGGCGACAGCCCGGGCCGCCTCAACGCGCGCGCTGCACCCGCAGCGCTTCACTGCGCCGGTGCAGCCTTCGGCGCGCTGCCGAAATCGCCTTCGGCCGAAGCGGCCAGGTACGCGAACACGGCATACGCCGCCGCGTTCTGCGCGATCGCTTTCGGGTCGATCTTGTCGAACGTGTCGTCCGGCGTGTGGTGCAGGTCGAAGTAGTCGGTGCCGTCCTGCTTGAGGTTCGCCCAGGCCAGCCCCTTCTCGGCGAACGGGCTGATGTCCGGCCCCGGGCCGCCCTTGCCGGGCGTGTGTTCGATACCCAGCGGCGCGAGTGCCTGCGCGATCTGCGCTGCGGCCGCTTTTGCATATGCAGGCGCGGACGTGGCAAACGCATAGATGCGGCCGGCGCCGAAATCGCTTTCCGCCGCGATCTGGTGACGCTTGAGCTCGGTGGCGTATTTCTCCGCGTACGCCTTGCCGCCATACAGGCCCTGCTCCTCGTTCGCGAACGCGATCACGCGGATCGTGCGCGCCGGCGGCTTCGGCAGGCGGCCGATCAACGCACCGGCCGCCATCGTGATGCCCACGCCCGCGCCGTCATCGACCGCGCCGGTGCCCAGGTCCCAGGAGTCCAGATGCCCGCCGATCACGACGACTTCCTTCGGCTTGCCGCGACCGGTGATCTCGCCGATCACGTTGTGGGAGGTCGCGGTGCCGTTCCACCCCGCATCGATCGCCAGCCGCACGCGCTGTGGACCGAGCGCGAGCAGGCGCGTGAGCTGCTGGGCATCGGGCACCGACAGCGCGGCCGCCGGAATCGGCGTAAGACCTTCATCGAAGCGGGTGATGCCGGTATGTGGGTTGCGGTGCGAGTCGGTGCCGGCCGAGCGCATCAGAAAGCCCGCCGCGCCCTTGCGGACGGCCACCGATGGACCGGCGCTGCGCAGCCGCGAGGCCGGGCCGTAGCCGCTGCCGTCGCGCATGCGCTCCATGACGTAATCAACGAACGCGATCTTGCCGGCCAGCGAACCGTCCGGCGCGGCCTCCAGCGCGGTGAGGTCGGCAAAGCGCACGATCTCGCCTTCGATCGTGCCGCCCGGGCTGCCACCCAGTGCACTGATCACCAGCGGCTGCGCATTGGCGCCCAGCACCTGTGCGTGTTCGCTGCGCCGCTCCCATTTCGGGAACGTCACCGGCTCCAGCCACACGCGGTCGTAACCGAGTTCGCGGAATTTCGCCCGCGCCCACGCGACCGCGCGAGCATCGGCTTCACTGCCCGCGAGGCGTGCGCCCACTTCCGTCGTGAGCGACTCGGTGATGCGATAGGCCAGGTCGCTCGCCTGCGCGGTTTCACGCAGCTGCGCTGCCGTAGCCAGTGCAGCGTCGGGGATGCGCGTCTCGCGTACTTGCGCCTGCGCTGCAGGCATCGCAGCGATACTGCCCACCAGCAAACCGATCGCTACCGTCCATGTCGACGCGTGCATGCGAACCTCCGCGAGAAATAAGACTGCCGAGCGTAGCAATTCGTCAGTGACGCGAATCCGCGCGCCGACGGCAGCGCTGTGCGGGATCTGCCGGTTGCCGCCTGCGTATGTCCGGTTGCGCGGCAACGGCCAAGGCGTGCAAACAACGTCGCTTCGTATGTGGCGGACACGTCATGTAGGCGTTGCAGTGCAGCGGCGGTCCGATCGGCAAAAAGATTATGGCGCTGCGTACACGACGCGGCTGCTGTGCGCACTTGATTGCCGCTCATGTTGAAGCCGGGCGACCGCGATCGGATGCGGCGCCAGCGCGGCGGCCGATGCGCTGCGGTGCCCGTCAGTGCCTGGCGCTGCCGGCGGGCGGCTCGACCGATCCACGCTGCGCCTGCAACAGGTCGCGGATCTCACGCAGCAGCACGACGTTCTCGGCCGGCGCCTCGGTCTTCTTTTCTTCGTCGTCGCGCCGTCGCAGCCGGTTGTACATCTTCAGAATCACGAAGATCACGAACGCGACGACAACGAAGTCGACCAGCGTCTGCAGCACATGGCCGTAACGGAATGCGACCTCGGCGGCGAGTTCGCTGCCGGACGCATCGACACGCGCCGGCTTCACCACGTATTTCCAGTCATCAACGCTGATGCCGCCGGTGATGACGGCGATCAGCGGCATGATCATGCCGTCCACCAGCGCAGTCACGATCTTGTTGAACGCCGCGCCGATCACCACGGCCACCGCCAGATCGATGACGTTGCCGCGCGCGATGAATTTGCGGAACTCGACGATCAGGCTCATGCCTGCATCCCGCCGTCAGGCGCCCGGCATGGTGCCGGTGATTTCGCCCTGCAACTG
>CADCUA010000631.1 GCA_902805755.1 uncultured Lysobacter sp. | reverse complement strand
CAGTTGAAGCTGCCGTTCGCAACCAGCGCGTTGTCGAAGACCGCGAACTTGTGATGCATGTGGTAAGCCGACCGGTCCATCCGCAGCGGAATGCCGGCGTCGACCAGCTGCGCGATGTCGGAGCCGTCGTCGAAGCGCTTGTCGTTGTCGCTGATGATGCGCACGCGCACCCCGCGGGCATGCGCGGCCAACAGCTCGTCGGTCAGCCGGTCGTCGGCGATCGTGAAGACGCAGACGTCCAGTTGCGACTTCGCCTGTCGGCAGAGTTCGCGCAGTTTCCGGAGGCAGGCGTCGCCCGGTGAAAAACACACGGTCGCCGTGGCGCTAACGCCGACGGATGTCACGTCCAATGTCTTCACCACCTGCTCCAGCCATCGGAGCATGTCCATCGTTGCCGCTGCATCGGCTTCGATTGCGCTGCGCGCGATGGCGAACGCCTGGTTGCGCAAGTAGCGGGCCTGGTCTGCAGTGGCTTGCGCTCTGATGTTCCTGAGCTCGAAGCGCTCGTCGTTGTCGAGCGTTCCATCCGTCATGGAATCGCGCAGGGCTTTGTCGAGTGCGGCGAAGTCCATCAGGCAGCATCCGTTGGGGTGGCAGGTTGGTGCTGTAGATCCGGCTCCACGTGCACCGACGCAAGCGCCGCGTTCGCCGACAGTCCAGCGTTGAGGCGCTCGAGTGCCTCGTCGAGCCGCAGTTCTTCCGGCGTGCGCGAATGCGGCTTTTTGCCGGGGAGCTGCCTGGCGGCCATGCCGGAACGGATCGCACTGGCAAGGTGCAGCATCGCCGCATTGATCTGGTTCTGCTGGTCATGGCTGGAACGGATCGCTGCAATCAGCGGCTCGATCGCCGAATGGATCAATGCCGGTAGCGCAGGCGGCTCAGGCTGGGCCGGCAACGCCGGCGCCAGGGCCACGCTCGGTTCGGTGCGGGTCTGCACCGCGACGCGCTCCAGCAGACCCAGCACCTGCGCCCACGGCGGCGTGCGCTCGCTGCCCTGCGCGAACCAGAGGTCGCCCAGCAGGTTGAGCATGACGGCAGCGCTGTGCTGGCGCGGCGGCACCAGCGGCAGGCCGGCCAGGGTGCGCACCTGCAGGTGGAACTGCGACACGTCGCAGGCGTCCATGCTCCAGTGGCCGCTGTTGTGCGGGCGCGGCGCCATCTCGTTGACCACCAGGGTTCCATCGGCAAGCACGAAGAACTCGATGCACAGCACGCCCACGTAGCCCAGCTGGGCCACGATGGCGCGCGCCGCATCCTGCGCCTGTCGAGCGCAGGCCGCGGACACGTTCGGTCCCGGCACGGTGGTCGTGAACAGGATGCCGTCGCGGTGTACGTTCTCGGCGATCGGGTACACCACCGAAGTGCCGTCGTGGCCGCGCGCGGTCAGCACCGAGACCTCGTAGGCCAGCGGCAGCATCTTCTCCAGCAGGCAGGTGACGCCCTTCATGGCATCGAAGGCGGCGCGCACGTCGTCGCGGGTGCGCACGCGCACCTGGCCCTTGCCGTCGTAGCCCATGCGCACGGTCTTCAGGATACCCGGCAGCAGCTCGTCACCAATAGCGTCGATGTCGGCGTGCGAGGCGATGGTCTTGTGCGGCGCCGGCATCACGCCGGAGCTTGGTGCGCACTCCACGAAGAAGCGTTTTTCCGCAATGCGGTCCTGGGCGATCGACACGCAGGAGGCGCTTGGCGCCAC
>CADCUA010000630.1 GCA_902805755.1 uncultured Lysobacter sp. | reverse complement strand
GCCAATATCACCACTCAGTACGCGGGCCGCGACACCAAGCTCCCGCCCAGGGACGTGCTCGAGAAGCAGGTACTTGAGCGGCTCGTACTGCTGAAGCTGCAGGTTGCGCGCGCCCAGGCCACCGGTGTTCGGGTGACCGATCAGGAGCTGGACCAGGCGGTCGCCGCCATCGCTTCGCAGAACCGCATCAGTGTCGATCAGCTGCGCCAGCAACTGACACGCGACGGAATGAGCTATGCGGATTTCCGCAATTCCGTCCGTGAGGAACTGCTGACCCAGCGCCTGCGCCAGCGCTTCGCGCAGACCCGGGTCTCGGTCACCGAGGCCGAGATCGATGCTGCACTCGCCGCCCAGCAGACGGTGGGCGCGCAGTATCGCCTCGCCCATATCCTCGTCGGGCTGCCCGAAGGCGCGACGCCGGAGCAGATCCAGACCGCGCAGAAGAAGATCGCCGGCGTAAAAAGCCTGATCGACCGCGGCGAGATGGATTTCGCAGCGGCGGCCGTGCGCTACTCGGACAGCCCGAACGCACTCGAAGGCGGTGACCTCGGCTGGCGCAGCCTGGACGAGATTCCGAACGCGTTCGCCGAGCTGATCCGCGAAATGAAGACCGGCCAGATCAGCGAGCCGCTGCGTGGACCGAGCGGCTTCCAGCTGCTCAGGCTGGTGGAAACCCGCGAAGCCAGCCCGACTGCTGCACAGAACGTCACCCAGGTGCAGGCGCGGCACATCCTCGTTCGCGTCGACGACGACACCACCGACGCGCAGGCGAAAGCGAAGGCCGCCACGCTGGCGGCGCGCGTTGCCGGCGGCGCCGACTTCGCGCAGGTCGCACGCGAGAACTCGGAAGACCTCGCGTCGCAGGCTAAGGGCGGTGACCTGGGCTGGTTCGCACCGGACCAGTACGGGCCCGAGTTCGGCGGCGCGCTCAAGGCGCTGCAGGACCAGCAGGTTTCGATTCCGTTCCGCACCGAGGCCGGCTGGCATATCGCGCAGCGCCTCGGCACGCGGGAAGTGAGCGCGAATGCCGATCAGAGCCGTCGCGCGCAGGTCGGCGAGACGATCGGCCGCCGCAAGCTCGAGGACGAATGGAACCGGTTCCTGCGTGAACTGCGCGGCGAAGCGTTCGTCGACGTGCGGCTGGGCCAGGCGCCTGCCACCACGCCCGAGGCCGCCGCGCCAGCCACTGGCGGCTGAGTGGACCCGCTCCGGCTCGCGCTGGTGCCGGGCGAACCGGCCGGCGTAGGGCCGGAGCTTTGCGTACGGCTCGCGCATGAGCCTCGCGATTATTCACTGACCGTCTTCGGCGACCGCCGCGTACTGCTCGCGGCGGCGGCGTCCGTAGGGCTCGCGCTGGATCTGCAACCGGCGGAAGCGATCGCCACGGCGCGCGGTCAACTGGCGCTGGTCGAGATTCCAAACGCCTGCGTGCCGCCGTTCGGCGAACCCGATGCTGCAAATGCGCCGGCCGTCATCGAAGCGCTGCGCGGTGCAGCCCGCGGCTGCATCGAAGGCCGCTTTGCAGGCTTGGTCACCGGCCCCGTGCACAAGGCGGCGATCAACGACGGCGGCATCGCCTACACCGGCACCACCGAACTGCTTGCGGGCGACGCCGGCTGCGACGTGGTGATGATGCTTGCGAACGACATCGTGCGCGTTGCATTGGTGACTACGCACCTGCCGCTGCGCAAGGTCGCCGATGCGATCACTCCGCAGGCACTGGAGCGTTGCCTGCGCATTACCGATGCAGCGCTTCGCCGGGATTTCGGGCTGGCTGCGCCGCGGATCGCGGTACTCGGATTGAACCCGCACGCCGGTGAAGCCGGACATCTGGGATCCGAAGAGATCGAAGTCATCGAGCCCGTGCTTGCGTCCTTGCGGGCGCAGGGACTCGCGCTCATCGGTCCGCTTCCGGCGGACACCGCGTTCCTGCCCGCGAAGCTTCAGGGGTTCGATGCAGTCGTCGCGATGTATCACGACCAGGGACTGCCGGTGCTGAAGTACAGCGGCTTCGAACAGGCGGTGAACCTCACGCTCGGCCTGCCATATCCGCGCGTGGCCGTGGATCATGGCACTGCGCTCGATCTCGCTGGCCGCGGTATCGCCGATCCGTCCAGCCTTTTCGCCGCGGCACGCACCTGCGCACGCATGGCGCATGCACGGGCTGCGCGTCCCCTCGCCGACGCCTGATTCCCACGTACTTACGACTCGAGCATGCCTGAGTCGTGGCACGAGCTGTAGCGGTCACGAAGCTGCCTTTATGCGCTCACTTCGGCCCCTGCGCCGCGATGGACCATAATGCCGCATGAGCCGTTACCAGCCTTTCAGCGAACCGCCGAAGAAGCACCTCGGCCAGCACTTCCTGCATGACCGCGGGATCATCGACAAGATCGTGCGTGCGGTCGACCCGAAACCGGGTGACCTGCTCGTCGAAATCGGGCCGGGCCAAGGCGCAATCACGTTCCCGCTGCTGCAGCGCCATGGCGAACTCACGGTTGTGGAGTTCGACCGCGACCTCATCGCGCCGCTGACCGAAGCGGCGCAGGCGCATGGCGCGCTCACGATCATCCATCGCGACGTGCTCAAGGTCGATTTCACCGAGGTCGCGTCGGGCAGCATGCTGCGGCTGGTCGGCAACCTGCCCTACAACCTCTCCTCGCCCATCCTGTTCCATGTGCTCGAGCACGCGTCGGTCGTGCGCGACATGGTCTTCATGCTGCAGAAGGAAGTGGTGGATCGCATGGCGGCCGCCCCGGGCAGCAAGGTCTATGGGCGATTAAGTGTGATGCTGCAGGCGTACTGCTCGGTAACGCCGCTGTTCGATGTGCCGCCCGGCGCGTTTCACCCGCCGCCGAAAGTCGATTCGGCGGTGGTGCGCCTGGTGCCGCACGCGAGCTCGACGATCGACATCGCCGACCACGCGACGTTCGCGCACGTCGTACGCGATGCGTTCGGACAGCGCCGCAAGACCTTGCGCAATGCGCTTTCGAAGGTCTGCGATTCGGCCGCGATCGAAGCCGCCGGCGTGCGGCCCGATGCGCGTGCCGAGCAGATCCGCGTGGAGGATTTCGTGCGCCTGGCCAACCTGCTGCATGCCCGCGGTGGCGCTCAGAGCTGAGGCGTGTGCACAGCTTCCATGACCGGACGAATGTTCGCCGGCCGCAGGCGTGGGCCTCATGCCCATCGGCTTGCACGGCACCGGTCGCGGTTTCCACTCCGCCGACACCTGCAAGACCGTAAACTGCGGGCATGGAACGCAGTGAAACCTACCATCTGGACGTCGACGTCGCGACGCATTATCTCGACCAGCAGTCGGAACCGACGCAGCGTCGCTACGTGTTCGCCTACACGATCCAGATGCGCAATACCGGCCGGGTGCCGGCGCGGTTGATGTCGCGCTACTGGATCATCACCGACGCGAACGGAAAGGTGCAGGAAGTGCACGGCGAAGGCGTGGTCGGCAAGCAGCCGTGGCTGGAGCCCGGAGAGGTCTTCAGTTACACCTCCGCGGCCGTACTCGAGACCGACATCGGCGTGATGCAGGGCTGCTACGAAATGCACGCCGCCGACGGGACCCGCTTCGAAGCGCAGGTCCCGGCCTTTACGCTCACCGTGCCGCGCACGCTTCATTAAGGGCACCGGCTGATGGCGACCTGGGCAATCGGCGACCTGCAGGGTTGCTACGACGCGACGCAGCGGCTGCTCGAGCGCATTGCGTTCGACCCGGCGCAGGACACCTTATGGTTCTGTGGTGACCTCGTGAATCGCGGCGGTCAGTCTCTGGAAACGCTGCGGCTGGTGCATTCGCTGCGCGAGCGCAGCATCGTGGTGCTGGGCAACCATGACCTGTCGCTGCTCGCGATCGGCGAGCGCCGCGAGGATGAACAACGCAAGGTCAACCCCGACCTGCAGCGCGTGGTGCTGGCCGAGGACCGCGACGAACTGCTGGGCTGGCTGCGTCGTCAGAAGCTCGCGCATGTCGACCGCAAGCTGGGCTGGATGATGGTGCACGCCGGCATGGCGCCGAAGTGGACCACGCAGATGGCCGAGCGCCATGCGCGTGAGATCGAGGAGCGCCTGCAGGGCGACCAGTACCCGCGCCTGCTGAAGAACATGTACGGCGACGGCCCGGTGTGGAATCCGAAACTCGGCGGCATAGACCGGCACCGCGCGATCATCAACATCTTCACGCGCATGCGGTACTGCTCGCCGCGCGGCCGTATCGCGTTCGAGGATAAAGGGCCACCCGGCACGCAGCCGGCGGGTCTGTACCCGTGGTACGCGGTCCCCGGCCGCGTCGAGCGCGACCTGAAAGTGGTCTGCGGCCACTGGTCGGCGCTGGGACTGTTCATCGGCCACGGCGTACATGCGATCGACACGGGCGCGGTGTGGGGCGGCAAGCTCACCGCCCTGCAGCTCGACACCGACGAGCTGCGCGTCGTGCAGGTGCCCGGGCGCGACGTGCCCGCCAATGCGCCGCGTGCGCGACCGCCGCAGCAACGCGGTCCGCGTCCGGCGCGGCCGCAGGGACCGTCGCCGCAGGAAGCACGGCCGCCGCGGGTGAGTTGATCCGGCGGCGACAGCGCTAGAGCAGCTTCGTGCCCAGCGGCACCGGGCGGTCGGGCACGCAAAGTGCCACATTCCCAGCATCGTCATGGAAGCCTGTCACCAGGCATTCGGACATCAGCGGCCCGATCTGCTTCTTCGGAAAATTCACCACCGCCACGACCAGCCTGCCAACCAGTTCCTCCGGTGTGTACAGGCCGGTGATCTGCGCGCTGGACTTGCGCATGCCGATCGCGCCCCCGAAGTCGACCTGCAGCACATACGCGGGCTTTCTCGCCTCGGCGAAGATCGCGGCGCTGACGATGCGGCCTACGCGAAGCTCGACTCTGGCGAACTCTTCCCAGGTGATTTCGTGCATATGGGGCTCCGTACGAATGAGTTGCGCTGCCCGGCTGGCGTGGGCGAACACATGCATGCCACTTGGTGCGGTGCTGCAGCACCCCAGTTTCGAACCGGCTGGCTGGCGTCAGCGCTCCGACGCGTGCACGTAATCCACATACTCGAACGCGAATGCATGCTTCGCGTCGGCCGCGTGCGATTCACGCTGCACCTCGCGCCACGCCCCGACTTCGAACCGCGGGAAATACGCATCCGCCGGGCCGATGCTCGTGTCCACCCAGGTGAGTTTCAGGTCCGTTGCGTGCGGCAGGCTCAATGCGTACACCTCGCCGCCACCGATCACGCACAGCTCGCCTGCCTGCTGCTCGCGCGCGAGTTCGATCGCCTGCTCGACCGACGACACGGCGACCATGCCTTCG
>CADCUA010000629.1 GCA_902805755.1 uncultured Lysobacter sp. | reverse complement strand
GAAACTCGCCGAGCTCGCGCACGGCGCGCACATGCCGATGTCGCGCGCGATCGAATCGGTCGGCGCGCTCAAGCAGCTCACGCCGCGCGCGGCGAATGCGCTGGACACGTTCGCCACGCTGGTGCGCTCGCTGCGCATCGACGCGCAGAAGCTCACGCCGGCCGAACTGGTGCACGCGGTCGCCGAGCGCTCCGGCCTGCTGCGTTCGATCCGCGAGCAGTGCAAGGACAACGCGATGTTCGAGCGCCGCAAGCAGAACCTCGAGGAACTCGCCGGCTGGTTCGAAGGCGCACGCAACGCCGGCCCGGGCGAACTCGCCGCGCAGCTCGCGCTGCTGTCGCATGCGGACAAGGGCGACGCCGGCAACCAGGTGCGGTTGATGAGCCTGCACGCAGCGAAGGGGCTGGAATTCCGCTACGTGTTCATCGTCGGCGTCGAGGACGGCACGCTGCCACACGAGGCGAGCCTGGACGAAGGCCGCCTCGATGAGGAACGCCGGCTGATGTATGTCGGCATCACGCGTGCGAAGGAACAGCTGTGGCTGTCGTATTCGAAAGTCGCGCAGAAATGGGGCGACACGCTGCGCCTCAAGCCCAGCCGCTTCTTCGACGAGCTGCCCGCCGACGAGCTGCAGCGCGATGGCGCCGACCCGGTGGCCGACGCGGCGCGCAAGCAGGAACGCGCGAGTGCGGGGCTGGCGGCGATACGGGCGTTGCTGGACGAGCAGGCGCTTTCGACTACCTCGGCGCGCCGTTTGCAGCCAATGCCTCGCGCGGCACGTACGGCTCGCGCCACCAGCGGTTGCTGGCCTCGCGCAGCAGCGCGCCGAACGCTGCCTCGCGCTCCTCGATCGGCAGATCGCTCCAGTGCTGCAGGCTCCTCACCGACGCTTCAACCCGATCGCCCGGCCGTGGCAGCGTGAACGTGCGCACCTCCAGCAGCCGGTCGGCCTCGTCGCGCACGCAGCGCAGCACGCCACGGCCGGCCGGCACCGGCAGCTGCCGGATCGATACCGACCGCGGCGCCAGCCTCGCCGAGCAGTACAGCAGCGGGACCCAGTACATCGCCTTGCGCAGCTCCGCCAGCACCACGTCATGCGAGGACGTGCGCAGCCGCTGGTACATGCGCTCCACCGCGTGATGGCTGATGCGCCCCACGGTCTTGCACTCGACGGTGATGTGGTAGCCCCGGGCCTGCATGAAGAACACCATCACCTTCAGCACCGGCTCCTGGCCGTCGGCGTGCACGCGCTGGCTCGGCACGGCGATGACCGCCATCAGCTCGCTGCCCTCACCCGGGGTGCGCACCTCGTTGAGGTATTCGCTGCACTCGCGGAACGACTGCCGCGTGCGGTTGAACACCCGCACCGCCTCGCGCGACGATTTATGCGGCCACTGCACCGTGCCGATGCGCCGCAGCAGCGTGGACAGCGGCGGGCCTATGCGCTGTTTCTGCAGCTGGAACAGATCGCGCCGCAACCCGCGTGCGTGGGTGTCGGAGATGTCCTCGTGGCCGCGGGCGGGCGCACGGGGTTCGATCGCGTCCGTAATGGCGGCGTTGTGTGTCATGCGACCTCCTTGCCCGGACAGCGTCGGCGTCTCGCCAATGATAGCGGGCGCCAGATCGCGACCGTTGTCTGCAAGCCGTGCTGACTACAGCACGTGCCAGCCTGTGCTCGTCCGATGTGGCAGCCGACCACG
>CADCUA010000628.1 GCA_902805755.1 uncultured Lysobacter sp. | reverse complement strand
GCACGCGCTCGTCACCCTGCCGTCAGGGCGCAAGGTACGCGCGCACTTCCTGCATCCGGCCCCGCCGAGCCCGACCGAGCACGACGAATCGACCGAGCGCGACGCCGAGCTGCTGGTGGTCGCCAAGAGCGTGGCCGGCCTCGACACCCCTGTCATCGTGGCGGGCGACCTGAACGACGTGGCGTGGTCGACGACGACGCGCCTGTTCCGCAAGATCAGCGGCCTGCTCGACCCGCGCGTCGGCCGCGGCATGTTCAACACCTTCCACGCCGACTACTGGTTCCTGCGCTGGCCGCTCGACCACCTGTTCCACAGCCGTCACTTCACGCTGTCGTTCATCCGCAGGCTGCCGTCGTTCGGTTCCGACCACTTCCCGGTGCTGGTGGAGCTGGTGTATGACCGGGTGCGCGGCGCCGAGCAGGAGGGGCTGGCGGCGGACGAGGAAGACCATGCGCTGGCCGAAGAAAAGATCGCCGCCGAACCGGTGACGGTGGACGACGTGCACGAGCCCCAGGCCTGAATCGGGGCTGCATTTGGGCTGAATCACGCCTGACCGGCGCCTGAATCACGCCTGAATTGCGCTTGACCCGCGCCCGGCCACAAGCTGCATGCATGCTTTGCGCGCGGGCTGTTCGTACGGCGTGCATAGGCAACTTGCATGGCGGAGGTGGAGGCCACCGCGCCGGTTCCTCGTGCAAGCATTCGTGCCGGACGCGCGATGTTTTACGCAGGCAAGCGCGCGCCACGCGTCAGCTCGTTTGATAGCATGGATGGCCTCTGGAACACCTGTTACGAGGCTATAGCATGTCAGAAACTCAACATGCCGACCTGCGCGCCGACGCCCAAATGGCCGCGCGCGTCGACCGCGCTTTGAAGATCCTCGAGACGGACGGGATGCATGCGGCGTTCGCCTTCATGCAGCTTGCCGGCGTGCCGCGCGGCGTCGCCCGGCGCGTGCTGTGTTCGACCCAACACCAGCGGCAGCATGACCGGCGGCGATTGACGCGGTAGGCGCCGGAGACCACCCTGCAGCATGCGAGCTTGCGAGCTTGCGCAATCAGAACGAATACACCAGCGTCAGCGAGGTTTGCGTATCGGTGTTCTTTTTGTCTTCCGGGACGTTGGTATCGTTGCGGGCGCTGAAGGCCGCTTTCATCTGCATCGTGTCGTTGATCTTGGTGCTCAGGGCCGACTCCGCGATCGAGTGGACGTTCGAGGTGCCGCGCTCGACGCTGACGGTCTGCATGAAGGCCGCCGACGGGCTCACCTGCCAGCGGAAACGCGCCGCGCCGCGCACCGTCATGCCGTTCTCGCTCTCGCCGCTGGCGCGTTCGCCGCTGAAATAACCCGGGCCGATCTCGACGTCGAGCGCCTTGTCGTCGGTGTTGTACAGCTGCGAGCCGTGGCCGACCGCGAACGAGGTGTAGCGGGTGTAGGCGCCGAAGCGGTCGTTCACGTGCGAACCGAGGACGAAGGCGCGGCTTCCCTCGTTCACCAGCTTGTAGGCGGCCTTGGCCGACAGCGCCCAGCGCTGGGCCGAACGCTGGCGATAGCGCTCGCCGTCGTCGTCGGTGATTTCGTCTTCCTTGAAAAAGCCGCTGGCGATGTATTCGTTGCTCCAGTCGGCCGTCTCGTGGCGGGCGTCGATCTTGCCCGTGACCGAGGCGCCGGTGGTGTTGCCGGAGGTGCTGATCGCGCCCAG
>CADCUA010000627.1 GCA_902805755.1 uncultured Lysobacter sp. | reverse complement strand
ATGCCGCCGAAGCCGTCCATCTGGCGCTTCGCAAGCTCGTGCTGTGCATGCGACTTCAGGCCCGGGTAGACGACGCGTTCGATCGCCGGATGCGTTTCCAGCCATTCGGCCAGCGCCTGTGCGTTCTCGCAGTGGGCTTTCATGCGCAGGTGCAGCGTCTTCAGGCCACGCAGTGCGAGGAAGCTGTCGAACGGGCCCTGGATGCCACCGATCGCGTTCTGCAGGAACGTCATCTTCTCGGCGATTTCGCTGTCATCACCGACCACCGCCATGCCGCCGACGATGTCGGAATGGCCGTTGAGGTACTTCGTCGCCGAATGCATGACGATGTGCGCGCCGAGTTCGAGCGGGCGCTGCAGGATCGGTGAGCAGAACGTGTTGTCGACGACTACGATCAAGCCGCGCTTGCGCGCGATTGCAGCGATCTGCTCGATGTCGACGAGCTTGAGCAGCGGGTTGGTCGGCGTTTCGATCCACACCATGCGGGTGTCGGGGCGGATCGCGGCTTCGAACTTCGCGGCGTCGGTCAGGTCGATCCAGCTGAAATCCAGACCTGCGGTGCGCCGGCGCACGCGCTCGAACAGGCGGTAGGTGCCGCCGTAGACGTCGTCCATCGCGATCACGTGGCTGCCGGCGTCGAGCAGCTCGAGGATCGTCGAGGTCGCGGCCAGGCCCGAGGCGAATGCAAAACCACGCGTGCCGCCTTCCAGCGCCGCCACGCAGCGCTCGTAGGCGAAGCGCGTGGGGTTGTGGCTGCGCGAGTACTCGAAGCCCTGGTGCTCGCCCGGGCTCGACTGCACGTACGTGCTCGTCGCGTAGATCGGCGTCATCACCGCACCGGTGCTCGGGTCGGGCGACTGGCCCGCGTGGATCGCGAGCGTGCCGAGGCCCGGCTTGCGGGCGCTGTCGTCTTGGGTCGTCATGGCATGAATCCGTTGCCGCAAACGCGGCCGCGAATTCTAGCACCGGCGCGCGAGGCACCAACCTCGTGCGTAGACGCAACGTGAATGCGGGCCGGGTCAGTTCAGCTTATGCAATGGCACTGGCCGGGCCTTTGGTATCGACGGTGCCGGACCTTCTCCACGTCCGTGCGCGCTTGGCACAGGCAACCCGCGCCCGGTTGAACCAGCGCAAGAGAACGGCGTCGGAACCTGCGCCGTTACTGCACGCGCCGCCGCAAGTAATTCAGCAGATCGATGCGCGTGATCAGGCCCAGGAAACGCGGCCCGTCCGTCACGATCGCCACGTGCCCGCGGTCGAACACCGGCAGCAGCGCCTCGACCGGCGATGCGACATCGACCTTGTCCAGCTTGCTGACCATCGCGGTCGCGACCGGGTCACGGAAGCGCGTCTCGTCGCCGTAGACGTGCAGCAGCACGTCGGACTCGTCCACGATGCCGACGAGCTGGTCGCCGTCCATCACCGGCAACTGGCTGACGTCGTACAGCTTCATGCGTTGGTAGGCGGTCATGAGCAGGTCGTTCGGGCCGACGACGACGGTGTCGCGCTGCGAGAACGGGCGCAGGATCAGGTCACGCAAATCGTGGTGGCGCTCGCGTTCGATGAAGCCGTTGTCGAGCATCCAGTAATCGTTGTACATCTTCGACAGGTACTTGTTGCCGGTGTCGCAGACGAACACGAGCACCTTCTTCGGCGTGGTCTGTTCGCGGCAGTAGCGCAATGCGGCGGCGAGCAGCGTGCCG
>CADCUA010000626.1 GCA_902805755.1 uncultured Lysobacter sp. | reverse complement strand
GTTGCACGGACGGTGCCGGGGCCGCGATAAGCCCGGCCTGCTCGTGGTCGCACCGGGTTCATGCCGGCGCGAGCACGGCCGATCAAGCGCTGAAACGTGAAAAAGGCGCGGCTCCGGCCGCGCTTTTTTCATGCGCGCGAGCTGCCGCAGTGCGCAACATGGTTTTCCACGGCAGTGGTTATGATCGGGCTCTTTTCCGCTGCCGAGGATGCGTTAGCGATGGCGCTCGCCGCGAAGTTCGAGATCGAATACCTGCAATACCTGGGCGCCGATGGCGCGCCCGTGGCGGAACTGCCCGAGGCATTCCGCGATCCCGCAGCGCTGCTGCCGTTGTTCAAGCAGATGCTGTTCGTGCGGGTGTTCGACGGCAAGGCGATCGCGCTGCAGCGCACCGGCAAGCTCGGCACCTATGCCGCCTGCCTGGGCCACGAGGCCACGCACGTGGGCATCGGCGCATCGATGGGCGAGGACGACGTGTTCGCGCCGAGCTATCGCGAATACGGCGCGCAGTTCATGCGCGGCGTGCAACCGCGCGAAGTGCTGATGTACTGGGGCGGCGACGAGCGCGGCAACGATTTCTCCGGCATGAAGCAGGACTACCCCTGGTGCGTGCCGATCTCGACGCAGTGCCTGATGGCCGCGGGCGCCGCGCTGTCGATGAAGCTGCAGAAGAAGAACGGTGTTGCGGTGGCCTGCTGCGGCGACGGCGGCTCGTCGAAGACCGACTTCTATGCCGCGCTGAATTCGGCCGGCGCCTACAAGCTGCCGCTGGTGTTGTGCGTGATCAACAACGGCTGGGCGATCTCGGTGCCGCGCAGCGCGCAGACCGGCGCGGAAACGCTTGCGCAGAAGGGCCTGGCCGGCGGCCTGCACTGCCTGCAGGTGGACGGCAATGACCTGATCGCCGTGCTCGAAGCGATGCGCCGCGCCACCGTGCGTGCGCGCAGCGGCGAAGGCGGCAGCGTCATCGAATTCATGACCTACCGCCTGCACGACCACACCACCGCGGACGACGCGCGGCGTTATCGCGACGAAGCGGAAGTGAAAGACGCCTGGACGCGCGACCCGATCCCGCGTCTGCGCACCTATCTCACCGCGCAGGGCGTGTGGGACGACGCGCAGGAAAAGGCCTGGGCCGAGGAGTGCGCGAAGAAGGTCGACGTGGAAATCAACGCCTATCTGGAGACCCCGGTGCAGCCCGTGGAAGCGATGTTCGATTACCTCTATGCCGACATGCCGGCCGACGTGCAGGCGCACCGCGCCGCCGTGCTCGCGCAGGAGGGCCGCTGATGAACGCGCAGGTCCAGAGCACGACCGAAGCGAAGGCGCCCGCCGCGATCACGCTGATCGAGGCGATCACGCAGGCGCTCGCCTACGAGATGCGCAACGACCCGAGCGTGCTCGTGCTCGGCGAGGACGTCGGTGTGAACGGCGGCGTGTTCCGCGCCACCGCCGGCCTGCAGCAGACGTTCGGCTCCGAACGCGTGCTCGACACACCACTCGATGAAACCACGATCGCCGGCCTGACCGTCGGCCTCGCCTCGCAGGGCATGAAGCCGGTTGCCGAAGCGCAGTTCGACGGCTTCATGTATCCGATGGTGGATTTCATCGTCAGCCACGCTGCCCGCATGCGCTACCGCACGCGCGGACGTTTGACGTGCCCGATGGTGCTGCGCGTGCCATGGGGCGGTGGCATCCGCGCGCCGGAGCACC
>CADCUA010000625.1 GCA_902805755.1 uncultured Lysobacter sp. | reverse complement strand
CAACGTCACCAACGCCAATGTCGACTGCGCACCAGTGTTGCTCGCTGGCCGGATCACCGCATTGCAAGAGCCGCAGGACGTGGCTTCCGACGCTGCCGGCAACCTGTATGTCGTCGATGGCGGTCCGCATTCGATCATGAAGTTCGCGCCGGATGGCAGCGTGACGACGCTGGCCGGCGGCGCCGCCAAGCCAGGCTTCGTGGACGGCCCAGGCGCCAACGCGCGCTTCCGTTTCTTCGGCAGCAGCGATGTCGTTTCGGATGCGCAGGGCAACCTGTTCGTGTCGGACGAGTGCAATGGCGCCATCCGCAAAATCACCGCCGACGGCACGGTATCGACGCTGGCGGGCAGTGGTTCCGCCTTCTGTAACAACGTCGTGACCGCAGGCGGCACGGCGCGTGTCGACGGTACCGGCAACGCGGCCAAGTTCGAACGTCCGATCCGCATGGTGTCGGATGGCGCCGGCGGCGTGATCGTCATCGATTCGCTCGTCCCCGGCTCGATCCGCCGCGTCAGCGCGGCCGGTGCTGTCACCACCCAGAACTTCACGGCTCCGGCAAACAACAACAACAAGATCCCGACCTTCTTCGCGATTGCGCGCGGCACCGACGGCACCCTCTACCTGTCCGACCTCGACAGCCTGATCTGGAAAGACGTCGGCGGCTCGCTCGTGCTCGTGGCCGGCAACACCCAGGGCCTGGTCCAGGGCTCGGCCGACGGCACCGGCGCGGCAGCGCGCTTCAGCGCCTTGACCGACATGGTCGTGGCGACGGACGGCAACCTGTACGTGGGCGACGCGTCGATGGTGCGCAAGGTGACCACCGCCGGCGTGGTCACGACGATCGCGGGCACCAAGGACCGTGGCTTCACCGATGGCCAGGGCACTGCAGCCCGGTTCACTTCGATCCGCGGCATGGGCCTGGAGGGCGGCAACCTGATGGTCATCGATAACGACCAGGGCGCGCTGCGCCGCGTCAGCCTGACCGGCGCCGTGACTACCCTGGCATCGACCCCCGCATTGCGCGGCAATGTCGACGGCAAGGGTGCAGCTGCCCGCTTCAACTGGCACACCTCGCTGGCCGCCGATAGCGCCGGCTCGCTGTACATGGCCGACAGTGCCGCCCACGTCATCCGCAAGGTCGCGGCAGACGGCACCGTAACGACCGTGGCCGGCAAGGCCGACGTCAACGGTACCCAGGACGGCGCGGTGGGAACCGCCACCTTCTCCTCGCCGCGCGCCGTCGCAGTGGGCCGCGATGGATCGACCTGGGTCGCCCAGAACTTCGGCCTGCGCCGCATCGTGAATGGCACCGTGAGCACGCTCGATCCGTTCATGCGCGCCACCAGCGTTGCCGTGGACGCGAACGGCAATGCCATCGTTGCAGCCTTCACCACCGTCAACAACGTCACCACGTACAACGTGCAGCGGGTCACCGCTGCCGGTGCGAAGACGGTGCTGGTCGATACGGCGAAAGTCGCAGCCCTGACCGCCCCGAACGCGCGCTTCGTGCCGCAGTCGGTGGTCGTCGATGCCGCTGGAAATATCTATATTTCCGACACCGGCACCGTGGCGGTCTACAAGCTGACGCCTGAGGGTGTGCTGAGCGTCTTCGCCGGTACGCCGCTGAAAGAAGGCGATGCCGACGGCCCGGCTGGCACCGGTACGCTGGGCTTCTACGAAGCCGAGCACATGACCATGGACGACAAGGGCAAC
>CADCUA010000624.1 GCA_902805755.1 uncultured Lysobacter sp. | reverse complement strand
TTGAGACCTGCATCACGCGCAACACACGGACGTCGCCGAATTCATCGATGAAGCTGAACAACAAAGCGCCCCAAAGCATTGATTCTGCAGTCTAGAATCGATTCCTCCCCCGGGCTTGCCACGCAGGTATCCAAACGCGATGAACAACCACGTGCACCCCGAAGCTTCTTCACGGATGTCCCGCCGCAATGTTGCGCGCGTGGCGACGTTTGGTTGCCTGCTCACGATGACGCTTGGCTCGGGCGCACAGACGTCGACGCTGCGCTGGACGCCGTCCACCGCGCCGGCAACGGCAACGACCGGCGCGGTGCATGCAGCGCGTGCAAATGCCAATCCGCTGCCGGCCGGCTTCGACGTGGCCCGGTTCGAATCGATGGCGCAACAGCTCGTGGCCGACCAGAAGATTCCGGGTCTGGCGATGGCGCTGGTGCACAACGGCAAGGTGCTGAGCGCTCGCGGTTACGGCATCACCGACGTGCGCGCCGCCGAGCCCGTGGACGGACACACGGTGTTCCGCCTGGCGTCGCTCTCCAAGGGGTTCGCGGGCACGATGGCCGGGCTGCTGGTCAATGACGGCACGCTGCGTTGGGACACCAAGGTGACGCAGTACCTGCCGAGCTTCACCCTGCGCGATCGCAACGCCAGCCAGCAGCTGACGGTGGCGGACGTGTTGAGCCACCGCGTCGGCCTGTCGCGCAATGCCTACGACCGCGAGCTGGAGTCCTACACGGACTACCGCACGCTGACGCAGAAACTCGCGAACGCACCGCTGCAGTGCCAGCCCGGCACCTGCTACGCGTACCAGAACATCGCCTTCAGCCTGATCGGCGACATCGTGTTCGGCGCCACCGGCTCGTTCTACAACGAACAGGTCCAGCGCCGGCTGCTCAAGCCGCTCGGCATGAACGACGCGAGCCTCGGGCTCGAAGGCATCCAGGCGAGCGCACGCTGGGCGCGTCCGCACGTGCGCGGCGGCAATGGCTGGGTATCGGTCGCGCCGAAGCCGACCTACTACCAGGTCGCGCCGGCGGCAGGCGTCAATGCCAGTGCGAGCGACATGGCGCAGTGGCTGCTTGCGCACACCGGTCATCGTCCGGACGTGCTGCCGGCACCGCTACTCGCCACGCTGCACCAGCCGCTGGTGGAAACGCCCAGCGAGCGCAACGGCTCCGCATGGCGCCGTCAACGCGTCAACACGGCGGGATACGGTCTGGGCTGGCGCGTGTATGACTATGCAGGCCATCGCATGGTCTTCCACGGCGGCGCGGTGCAGGGCTATCGCGGCGTGATCGCGATGCTGCCCGGCCGCGATTTCGGCATCGCGCTGATGTGGAACAGCGAAAGCTCGCTGCCCACCGGTCTGCTGCCGACGATCCTCGACCGCGCACTCGGCCTGCCCGACCAGCGCTGGATGAATTTCGATTTCGACGAGCCCACGATCTACGCAGGCGGCGCGCCGATCGACCAAGGCCCCGGCGGCAGCGCAGCGAAAGCGACGGCTGCCCCGTTCTAAGGCATTGATCGGTTGTAAGGAATGGCGGCCACAGGGCCGCCATTTTTTTGTGCGCCCGCCCTGCTTATGCACGAGGGGAGTAGCAGATCACCAGCGCCCGCTCGTGGCCAATGCAGTGCTGTCGCGCTGTATCCATCAGACACGACGCTGGACGTGGTGTGTCCGACATGACTGACCAGCCAGTCGTCGCCGTGAATGGTCGGCCCCGCATGCCTGCATCAGGCCACCGACCGGAAGTCCGTGTGCGGAGACATCCGAATGACTCGGGCTGGCTCATGCGACACGCCTTGATCACTGCGTTGTCCGAAGCAGTCCGATACCCCGTACTCGAACCGAACCCGGCAATGCCTTCGATCGACCATCAATCCCGTGACAGACGTGCAACGCTCGGCCCGTCCAACCGGATCCACATCCAATAAAAAACCCCCTCCCCGCCTGGGCTGCGGGAAGGGGGTTGGATGCTACTTTTCGCGAGCTCGCGCTCGATCAGATCATCGGCGCCGGAGTCGCAGGCATCGCGGTCGGCGCCGCGGACGTCGACTTCGAGACGCGACGCGTCGACTTCTTCGCAGCGCCGTCAGCCGACTTGCGCGTGGTGGAGCGACCTGCCGACTTGGTGGCGCGACCCGCGCTCTTCCTGCCCGCCGACTTCGCAGCCGACTTCTTCGTGGCCGACTTCTTCGCTACGCGACCGGCGGACTTGCTGCCGCGCGAACCGGCAGACTTCTTGGTCGCCTTCTTCGTCGCTTTCTTGGCGATCTTCTTGGTGGCCTTCTTGGCCGCCGACTTCTTCGTTACCGACTTCTTCGTCGCAGCCTTCTTGCCGGCGGCCTTGCGTGCTCCGCCCTTCTTCGCGACGGACTTCTTCGCTACGCGCGATGCACCCTTCTTGGCGGCCTTCTTCGTCGCCGACTTGCGCACCGCGGACTTCTTCGTCGCCTTCTTGGCGGCGGTCCGGCCAGCGGACTTCTTCGCGACCTTCTTGCTTGCGGACTTCGTCGCAGCACGCTTGGTCGCGCTCTTCTTCGTCGCCTTCTTGGCGGCGGACTTCTTGGTGGCAGCTTTTTTCGTGGCCATGGGATGGCTCCTGGTCAGTGGTCAATCGGGGATACGGCCCAGTGAAACAGTGCCGCGGGAAATACCCGCGACCCACCGCCAGCGCAAATTCGCGCCGGATCGGATTCGGTATCGACCTGCCTCGGGCGCAGGCGTGAGAGGCATGTGTACGCATGCCCCGGATCGTGGTGCCGTCACGCATGCCGGCTCTTCCATCGCATGGAGGCGGACATGCAGCTCACGGTTGCAGTTGTTGCCCTGAGCGCGCATCGCTATCGGGCTCGATTTTCTTCGGAGGGACAGTGAGCCCGCTCCCACCGATGTGTGTATCCGGGCGGAGATGGGCGGCGTGCAGCGCGATGTCGCGATGGATTGGCTCACTCGTTCTCGCATGAATGCGTCTGCGCGAAACCTAATCACGCTTTTTTTTTGTGTCAACACATGCTTGCAATTTTTTTTCGACGGTGCTCGTCGAGCATCGCTCGCTGTGCATTGATGCGCCGCGCGATGCGCGATGGCAGCGCATGCGAAGCGCTGCAGCCACGTGCAAACGACAACACTGAAACCATTGATATACAAGGGTTTCAAGACAACCGCATTCGAGGCGCTGCATGCAGCACGCGCGACGCACTGCATCGACGAGCACCTTGTTCGAACGCGAACGGCGTGCGCACGCGACCTGCACGCGTACAGCGTGCGCGACATGCATTTCGCGCTGCAACACACGCAACTGCGCGAACTTTTCGAAGCGATTGCTGCGCGGTCGCGTGGTCGCAATGCATCTGTGCATGGGTTGCATCGACATGATGTTCACGCTTTTCGCATGCGATGCACGCGACGCGCACGGCAATCGATCCGGAGTTCGATGCTCCACGCACATGGTTCGGAGGTGCAGGCCATGCCATGTGCGCGAGGCAGCGCAGCGCAACTGCAGCCACACGTGCCGGCATCAGGTCGCGACTGTCAGTGCTTCGACCGCGGCGTTCTGCAGTTCCGCTGCACCGGTTTGCAGAGCACGCGACGGGGTCCGCGCACGGGTCTCAACGACGCGGACAGTGGCCGATCGATGCATCGACACTACACGGCTTGCTCAACCGCATGCGATGCGTGCGAGTTCCCATGACGCCACGGTTCGACACGTGCTCGCAATCAATCGCACACGACGCCGGGTGCGGCCCGTGGCCGACGATGTCGGAGCGAATGACAGATGCACTTGCGAAGCAGGTTCCGGTTCGGCGGCCATGCGGCATTTCGATCAGGCGAAAAAAAAGCCACCGGGGCACCGGCGGCTCTTGTTTGCAGCGCTGCGACGGAGATCAGTGATCGTCGTTTTCGAGCAGCTCGGCGTAGTCGTCGGGCGGCAGCAGATCGTTGAGCTGCTCGGTGTCTTCCAGCTCGACGGTGAAGATCCAGCCTTCGCCGTAAGCGTCCTCGTTGATCGTCTCGGGCTTGTCGCTCAGCGACGCGTTGACTGCGGTCACGGTGCCGCTCACCGGCGCATACACATCGGATGCGGCCTTGACGGACTCGACGACGGCGCAGGCGTTGCCGGCTTCGACGCGGTCGCCGACATTCGGCAGCTCGACATACACGAGGTCGCCGAGCAGGCCCTGCGCATGGTCGGAGATGCCGACCGTCGCTTTGCCATCGCCATCGATGCGTACCCACTCGTGGGACTTCAGGAACTTCAGGTCGCCGGGAATCTCACTCATGGGGGCTCCGGTACTGCAGGTGTGAGGGAAGGTTCAATAGTGTAACCAGCGTATCGCGCGCGGCACATTGCACCGTCGCGCCGGTTTCATTCGAGCACGCCGTCCTGCGGCTTGCCCTCGCGCACGAACGGGAACCTGACCACGCGCACCGGCACTTCACGTCCGCGGATGTCGACGCGCACATTGCCGGCGCTGCCGATCGGCAGATCACCGGCCGGCACGCGTGCGAACGCGATGGCCTTGCCCAGCGTCGGCGAGAACGTGCCCGAGAGGATCTCGCCCTCGCCATGCGGCGTGAGCACCTTCTGCCCATGACGCAGCACGCCCTTGTCATCCATCACCAGGCCGACCATCTGGCGCGCGGCGCCGTCACGCTTCTGCTGCTCAAGCACGCTGCGGCCGACGAAGTCGCGATCTTCGTCGAGCGCGACGGTCCAGCCCAGCGCCGCCTCGTACGGTGATACGTCCTCGTCCATGTCCTGGCCGTAGAGATTCATGCCCGCTTCCAGGCGCAAGGTATCGCGCGCGCCGAGGCCGGCAGGTTTTACGCCCGCTTCGAGCAGCGCGCTCCACAGCGCTGCAGCACTCGACTCGGCGACGACGATCTCGAAGCCATCCTCGCCGGTGTAACCCGTGCGCGCGATGAAGAGCGGCGTACCGTCGACGAGTTGCGCTTCGGCTGCGGCAAAGCGGCCGAGCTTGTTGATGCGTGCGCGGTCGTCCTCGCGCAGCAGGCCGATCGCCCTCGCGCGGGCGTTCGGTCCCTGCACGGCAATCATGGCGAACTCGGGGCGCTCGCTGATCTCGACATCGAACGCGCTCGCCTGCGCGCCGATCCATGCCAGGTCCTTGTCGCGTGTGGAGGCGTTGACTACGAGGCGGAAAAATCCATCACCGAGGAAGTACACGATCAGATCATCCACGACGCCGCCGCGTTCGTTGAGCATCGTGGTGTACAGCGCCTTGCCGGGCACCTTGAGCTTGTCGACGGAGTTCGCAACCAGCCGGCGGAGGAACTCGCGCACGCGCGCGCCGCGCAGGTCGACCACCGTCATGTGGCTGACGTCGAACATGCCCGCGTCG
>CADCUA010000623.1 GCA_902805755.1 uncultured Lysobacter sp. | reverse complement strand
GGTACGCGCGGGACTGCTGAAGATGATCGCGGTCGCGCTGGGCGCATTCGCGTTCAGCTTTGCGCTGGTGCCGCTGTACCGCATCGCCTGCGAGAAGGTGTTCGGTATCCGGCTCGAGCGCGGCGCGTCCGAGGCGCAGGCGAAGGCCGCCTCAGAGGCGCGCCTGGTGACGGTGGAATTCGACGGCGGCGTGAACTCGCGGCTGCCCTGGCAGTTCCAGCCCAGCCAGTTGACGATGCAGGTGCGCCCGGGCGAGCAGTACGAAACCGTCTATCACGCGCGCAACACAAGCGACGCCGCCGTGGTCGGCAGCGCCGTGCCTTCCGTCGCACCGGCGCGCGCATCGGGCTACTTCAACAAGACAGAATGCTTCTGCTTCACTGCGCAAACGCTGCAGGCGGGCGAAGCTCGCGACATGCCGGTGCGTTTCATCGTCGATCCGAACCTGCCGGCGGATGTGAAGACGATCACCTTGTCGTATACGTTTTTCAAGAATGACGCGCTGACCGCCAAGGCGACCGCGCCCGCCGCGGGCGGTGCTTCCACGCCGCCGCGCGCTGCGCCGTAATTTCCACGCATCACATCTATACGGAAGCCGCCATGGCCCACGCTCACACGCCCGATCCCAATGTCTACTTCGTACCGGCGAGCAGCCGCTGGCCGTTCTACGGCTCGATCGCCCTGTTCACGACAATGGTCGGGCTGGCGAGCTGGTTCAACGATGCGTCCTGGGGCATGTGGACGTTCTATGTCGGCGTAACCGCCATGCTGGCGGTCCTGTTCGCCTGGTTCGGCGATGTGATCCGCGAGTCCATCGGCGGCAACTACAACCGCCAGGTCGACGTCTCGTTCCGCATGGGGATGGTGTGGTTCATCTTCTCGGAGATCATGTTCTTCGCTGCGTTCTTCGGCGCGCTGTTCTACGCGCGGCAGTACGCGTTGCCGTGGCTGGGTGGCGAAGGCGACGGCAAGTCCACGAACGCGCTGCTGTGGGAGGGCTTCAGCACCGGCTGGCCGACGAACGGCCCGGGTGACATTGGTGGCCAGTTCCAGACGATCTCCGCATGGGGCCTTCCGCTGCTCAACACGCTGATCCTGCTGACGTCGGGCATCACGATCACGATCGCCCACCATGCGCTCAAGGCCGGCCACCGCCGTTCGCTGCTGGTGTGGCTCGGCGCGACCGTGCTGCTGGGCTGCATCTTCCTGTTCTTCCAGGCTGAGGAGTACATCCACGCCTACAAGGAGCTGAACCTGACGCTGGGCTCGGGCATCTACGGCTCGACCTTCTTCATGCTCACCGGCTTCCACGGCGCGCACGTGACGCTGGGCACGATCATGCTCGCGATCATCTGGTTCCGTTGCCTGAAAGGCCACTTCACGCGCGACGAGCACTTCGGCTTCGAAGCCGTTGCGTGGTACTGGCACTTCGTCGACGTCGTGTGGCTCGGCCTGTTCCTGTTCGTCTACGTGCTCTGAGGCAGGCGCCGCGTCATGCGGCCCCCGCAAACGAACGGGCCGGCAATGCCGGCCCGTTTTTGTCTGTAACGCAGCAGCTGGTGTATCCGAGGCGTAGCTTGAAACCTCAGCGGCCGACGCCGTGCGGTTCTATCCAGCCGAGCTTGACCGACAGCATCACGATGATGATCAGTGCGACGGACAGTGCGATGCGGCGCGTCAACGCATTGACCGTGCGCTTGCTCTGTCCCTTGTCCACCAGCATGTAATAGAGGCCGGCGCCGAGGTTCCAGACGATGAGAATCAGGAAGGCGACGATCAATAGCGTTTTCATTGCGACGCTCCCGCGCGGCACCGTGCGCGCGTGCCGGCCATTATTGCAGTCCCGTGGGAGCACCAGGTGAGACGGAAGCCGTTGCTGGCCGGATGGCTGTTTGCGATCGCACTGATGGCCGCGTTCGCCGGTGCCGGGTTCTGGCAGCTCGGCCGCGCGACCGCCAAGCAGGCGATGCTGGAGCGTTCGGCGGACGTTCTCGCGCAGCGTCGCCCGGTTGCGCTCTCGACCGCGAGCAATGCGCAGCATGCGGCCGGGTACGACTGGGCTGCAGGCAGCGGCCGCTTCGCATCGTCGCCCGCACTGCTTCTCGACAACCAGCAGCGCAACGGACGCGTGGGCCTGCGTGTCTATCGATTGTTCCAGCCCGACGACGGCGGCGAGCTGCTGGTCGAACTGGGCTGGTTGCCCTGGTCGCGCGAACAGCCGCTGCCGTCGTTGCAACTGCCCGCGGCTGTCGCGAACCGCACGACCGAAGTGCGCGGGCTGCTCGCGCCGCCGCCGTCGCCCGGCATTGCGATGGGCGATGCGATGGCGCGGGTAACCGGCGATCGGCAACCCGCGCAGGCATGGTTGGCCACGCGTATCGACCTCGCGACCGTCGATCGCCTTGTCGGCGATCCCGCGCGCAAGCTTGCGCCGCGCGTGCTGCGTCTGGACCCCGCGCTGCCGATCGGCTATGAGCGCGACCTGATTCTGCTGGCCAATACACTGCCGCCCGAGAAGCACCGCGGCTATGCCGTGCAATGGTTCGGCCTTGCACTGGCGACGCTTGCGACCGCACTGATCCTTACATACCGGAGATCCCGTCGATGACCGCCCCCGAGCCCGCCGATCTGCGCAAGCGCAACCGGGGTGTGTTGTTGCTTATCGTCGGACTGTTTTTCGGTTCGCTCGTGCTCGCCGGTGTGCTGCGTTTCACCGGATGGCGGCCCAGCGGCATGAAGAACCACGGCGAACTGCTCGACCCGCCGGGTGATCTGCGCGAAGCGGCGCCCATGCGGTTCGCCGGTGGGCTTTACGAATGGAAGCCGATCGAGCGCAAATGGCGGATCCTGCTTGCGCCGCCTGCAGCGTGCGCGGACGAATGCGCGCGGCTCGCACGCGATATCGATACCGTCTGGCAGCTGTTTGGAAAGGACGCGCGCGACGTGGACGTGCTGTGGGCGTGCGACGCCGCGCCTTGCGGCCCGCCGACGAACGCGACGCAGATGCCGGCGCTGGTGGCCGTGCGCAGTTCGCCTGCGCTGCGTGCGCAGCTGCCACGTGTGGATGATCCAGGCGGCGTGCCGGTGTATGTCGTCGATCCGAACGGCTTTGTCATACTGCGCTATGCACCGGGCTTTGATCCGGCCGGGCTGCGCGCCGATCTGGCCAAGCTGCTTAAGTTGAAATAACTGCGATCCGAATGAGCACGCCCGCGACCAAGCCGCCGATGATCAAGCACTTCCGCCGCCTTTCATGGTTCGCGGTGGCGCTCGCGTTGGTGGTGATCGTGTTCGGCGCGTTCGTGCGCCTGTCCAACGCCGGGCTGAGCTGTCCGGACTGGCCCACGTGCTACGGCCGCGCCGCGTGGCCCACTGCCGCGGGTGACGCGGCGGACGATGCGTTGACCGCAATCCGCGCGATCGAGCCCTCCAAGGCCTGGCGCGAACAGTTCCACCGCATGATTGCCGGCGCGCTTGGCGTGCTGGTGTTGAGCCTGGCCTTGATTGCCGCGCGCCGGCGCCGGCTGGGTGTCGTGCAGGTGGCTGTCGCGGCGGCGCTGGTCGCGGTATCGATTCCGCTATACATGCGCGCGCAGTACGTGCCGGCGTCGCTGCTGGCCGGCACCGCCGAGCTGATCCTGTTGGTGGCCGCCTGGCGTTGGAGCAATGCCGATCTTTCGCGCATCGCCGCGCTGACGCTTGCGGTGATCATCTTCCAGGCCCTGCTCGGCATGTGGACGGTCACCTGGCTGCTCAAGCCGATCGTCGTCATGGGCCACTTGCTGGGTGGCCTGCTGACGTTCTCGCTGCTGCTGTGGATGGCCTGGCGCGCGACCGACATGCCGATTCGCCTCGCGGAGGCGCGCTGGCTGCGCACGCTGGTGATCGGCGCGCTCGCCGTGCTGGCCGTGCAGATCGCGCTCGGCGGCTGGACCAGTGCGAACTACGCCGCGCTGTCCTGCGGCGCGGGCGGCTGGCTCACGCAGGACGCGCACGGCTTCGACTTTCCGAAGTGCGCGGGCTATTGGTGGCCGGATGCGGATTTCCGCGAAGGCTTCGTGCTCTGGCGCGGCATCGGCGTGGATTACGAAGGCGGCGTTCTCGACGGACGCGCGCGTATTGCGATCCAGCTCGCGCACCGGGTCATGGCCGGCATTGTGTTCGTATACCTGCTCGCGCTCGCTGCACGCCTGATGCGCACACCCGGGATGCGCGGCTGGGCCACGTTGCTGGGCCTGCTGACGTTGGCGCAGGTTTCGCTGGGCATCGCGAACGTGAAGCTCGCGCTGCCGCTGTGGGTCGCGGTGATGCATAACGCCGGCGCGGTGCTGCTGCTGTTCGTGCTCGTCACCCTGCTTGCGCGCCTGCGTGCGCCGGCGCACGAATGAGCGCGGGCGTGCGCCAGTACTGGGACCTGACGAAGCCGCGCGTGGTCGCGCTGATCGTATTCACCGCGATCGTCGGCATGTTCCTCGCCGTGCCGGGCCTGCCGCCGCTGCGCGAATCGGTGCTGGGATTCATCGGCATCTGGCTCGCGGCGTCGAGCGCAGCGGCGATCAACCAGCTGCTCGACTCGCGCATCGACGCGAAAATGGCGCGCACCTCATGGCGCCCGATCGTCTCGGGCCAGGTCAGTCACCGACAGGCGCTGGTGTTCGCGCTCGCGCTCGGCGCGTTGTCGATGCTGATCCTCGTGCTGTGGGTGAACCTCGTCACCGCGGCGCTGACGTTCGCATCGCTCATCGGCTATGCCGTGGTCTACACCGTGTTCCTCAAGCGCGCGACGCCGCAGAACATCGTGATCGGCGGCATCGCCGGCGCCGCGCCGCCGCTGCTGGGCTGGGCCGCGGTCACCGGCATGCGCAACGAGTGGGACTGGGCGCATGCGCTGCTGCTGGTGCTGATCATCTTCGTGTGGACGCCGCCGCATTTCTGGGCGCTGGCGATCTTCCGCCGCGAGGATTACGCACGTGCGCTCGTGCCGATGCTGCCGGTCACGCACGGCGTGACCTACACACGCTGGCAGATCCTGTTCTACACCGTGCTGCTGGTCGCGGTGACCGTGCTGCCCTGGGCGACCGGCATGAGCGGGCTTTTCTACCTCGGCGGCGCGCTGGTGCTGGGCGTGGTGTTTCTCGGCTATGCATGGAAGCTCATGGATCCGCCGGACGAGCTGTACGCGATGAAGGTGTTCAACTATTCGATCGTGTACCTGATGGCGTTGTTCGCATTCCTGCTGGTCGACCACTGGCTGATGCCGTGGCTGACACCGGCGGCGCCGTTCGAATTGCAACCGCTGGCTTGAGTGCGCTGGCACGCGAAAGCCGACGCGCGTTGCTGCAAGCCCGACTGCCATGCCGCATGGTCGCTGTTG
>CADCUA010000622.1 GCA_902805755.1 uncultured Lysobacter sp. | reverse complement strand
CCAACGTTCGAAACGAAAGAGCCGCCGAGAGAATGCTCAAGGCGGCTCTTTGTAACGGCCCTACTTAGTCCAGAGTGTCACGACGCCCGCAGTTGCGGCGGTGGCGTGGAACCCACCTGGCGGAAATACCGCCCCAACGCGTCGTCCAACGTCGGCATACCGAACGAGCGACGACTACGCAATGCACTGTAGCGCGGGCGGCGGGCGGCAAGACGCGATCGGTGGTCACTGCAGATCTCGAGACGGCTGCTGTCGACATGAGCCATCTCCGCGGCGCGAAGCGCCAGATCCGCCCACGTAATCGCCTGTCCGTTCGTGAGGTGGCAGACGCCGGCCTCTCCATCAATCAGCAGGTCGAGGCTCTGGTTCACCAGGTCGGGCACGTACGTCGGCGAGACCGTCATGTCCTGCGAAGCGACGAACGGGCGCCGGTCGCGCAGGGTGTTCAGGGCGAGTGCGACGAAATTGTGTTCGTCCCACGGACCGAAGAACGAACTGGTGCGCACCACCAGCGCGTCGGGATGCTGGTCCAGCACACGCTTCTCGGCCTCCGCCTTGCTGCGCCCGTAGACGTTGAGCGGATTGGTCTCGTCCGTTTCGACATACGGCGCGTCCTGCTCGCCGTTGAACACCAGGTCCGTCGAGAACGTCACCAGTCCTACGCCGCGCCGCGCGCATACGCCCGCGAGCGTGGCCGGACCCAGCGTGTTCTCTCTGAAGCAGCGTTCGACATCGCGCTCGGCGTCGTCAACGCGAACGTAGCCCGCCGTATTGATGATCGCCCATGGCTCGAACTCGTCGATGGCACGACTCACCGAATCAGCGTCGGCGATGTCCATATCGGCACGCGACAGCAGATGGAAGTTGAGATCGCGCTTCTCGCATATCCGCGCGAACGCACGGCCCAGCGTACCGGTAGCGCCGGTGATCAGGATTGGTGCGTTGTTGTGACCCGTGACCGGGCGCGGCGGGAATGTCAGCTGGGGAAGCGATACGGGCTCGGCGACGTAATGGCGGCCCGGACGTTTCCACCAGCCTTCACCCGCGAGCACGGGGCTGTCAGGCAGCGCGCCCTGTGACAGGTGCTTCATGAGCCCGGCGATTGCCGTAGGACGCGGCTCGCCACTGCGAACGTCGAATGCTCCCGGCTCGTAGTAGTCCCGGCACTCGGTCAGCAGGCAGTTCCAGTCATACAGGCCCAGCAGGCCCCATACGGTGACCGCGCGGAGGTCAACGCCGTTTGCACGGGCCTGTTCCGCGGCGAGCCAGATCTCCGCGAGCCAGCGCAGCTGGTCTTCGCGCTTGGCGTCGATATGCGCTTCCGTGACCGCGATCGGAAGCCCGTAGCGCTCCCAGCACTCCTGGATCAGCGGTCCGATACCACCGGTCGGCTGCGCGAACACGCGCGGCGCTTCGATGTCGGCGTATCGGTGTTTGCCGTTCCCGCCGCGGTAATGCTTCGGGTAGTTCTTTACGCGCTGATCGAGGAAGCGCTCGCTTGTGATGTAGTAGTTGACGCCGATGATGTCGGGCGGACAGGCATTGTCGCGGAACCAGAGGATCTCCTCGGCCGTCGCACCGCATGTCGTGATCAGCCACTCCCACAGCGGATGGCTTTCGTCGACACGACCGCACAGCAGGTCCCATCCAAGCCAGCGCGCTTCGTTGCTCAGGCGCGCTTGGTACTCGAGCAGTGGCGTGCTGTAGATCTTGCCCAGA
>CADCUA010000621.1 GCA_902805755.1 uncultured Lysobacter sp. | reverse complement strand
AGACGCCGGAGGCTGGCCCGGACGGCGCCTACCTGTTCACCAACCTCGGCTATGCCTATTTTTTGGGTGGTGAGTACGAAAAAGCCGTCGCTGTGCTGGAACGTGCCTGCATGCTCGATCCGCTCGACCACCGTGCCTGGCACAACCTGGGAGAATCGCTGCGCCGCCTCGGCCAGGGAGAGCGCGCTGCATTGATGCTGCGTCAGGCCAAGGCGCTGCGCGAGCACGACTTTCAGAGCGACTACACCGCAGCAGGCGGCACTGCTGTGGCGGCAATCGAAGCTGCCGTCAGCATGCCGGCGCGGCCGGATGCTGAGTGGGCCGCGACCGAAGTGCGCACCGCCGCCGACGGCACCCTCGAGCTGTTGCGCGTACCCTCGCAGAAGGCTCTTGCTGCAGCGCCACCGCCGCGCAAGCCGGAGCCGCTCCCACCGGCAAATCGTCCGGAGCTGGTGTTGCTCGAAATTCGCAATGGAAATGGCGTGACGGGGATGGCACGCGCACTGTCGCGCCAGATCAAGGAAGACGGTCTGCAAGTCACGCGCTTGAGCAATGCGAAGGTGTTCAATGTACACCGCACGCGCATCGAGCACGGTGCAGCCTTCCGTGAAGCCGCCGAGCGGCTGGCCGAGCGCCTCGCCGGCAACTTTGAGAAGATCCAGGTCGTGCAGGTCGACAATTGTAAGCAGACGGACATGCGCTTGGTGCTCGGCCGGGACCTGGGCCGAGGGGAGATAACGCTGCGGCCGGCACCCGAGCGCGGGCAAACCTTTGCCGCTGCGCACGCACCATCGTCGGCACCCTGACGCCCCTTCCGTTTACGTTTGTTCCGCCTCAAACCCGGACAACGAGCGCGCCCGAAAATGGAACGATACCAGTCCATTTTCCGGGAGCGTCGCCATGAACATCGCACCGCGTTTCACTTCCACTCTCGCCGCCCTCATGGTTGTCGTGCTGGCCGGCTGCGCATCCGGCAGCAATCGCGCGACGACGGGGGAGTACATTGATGACACCGTCATCACCAGCAAGGTAAAAGCGGTGTTTGCCGCCGATCCCACCGTCAAAGCCACCGAAGTACAGGTAGAAACCTTCAAGGGCAGGGTGCAGTTGAGCGGCTTCGTCGAGTCGCGCGAGAGCGCGCAAAGGGCTGTGCAGATTGCGCGTGAAGTCAAAGGCGTCACGGAAGTGCGCAACAACACGATCGTGAAGTGAGCTTCGGCGCTTAGCGCCAGTTCACCCTGCCCAGGCCGCCCGTCGTTGCGTTGCGCTGGGCGGGCTTGCCGTACACCGTGGCCGACCCCATGCCGCTCAGGTTCACGTCAATGACCGAGCTGGCATGCACGGTCGCGCCGCCAAGGCCACTCATGTCGAGGTCGACGATTTCGGCACGCAGCTTTTCCGCATCGAGATTGCCGACGCCGGCGAGTGTCGCGTTCAAGGTCCGGGTCTGGCCCGCCACGGCGAGTTGCCCAGCGCCGCGCAGGGCCAGATCCATCCGTTCCGCCTTTGCCGCGTCAATCGTCAGGCTGCCGGCGCCGCCAAGGCGGGCATCGATGTTGCGGTAGCTGCCGTTGAGCGTAATCGCTCCAGCGCCGTCGAGGGCGAGCACGATCTTGTCGCCGCCGAAGCCGCTAACCGTGCTGGCCCCGACGCCCTCCGACACGAACTCGGTCAGGTTCGGTACGGTGAGTTCTGCGCGCAACCGGGGATTTTTGTTGC
>CADCUA010000620.1 GCA_902805755.1 uncultured Lysobacter sp. | reverse complement strand
AGGAGTCTCGACACATCGCCTCCCTTGGCGTTCCCCCGGAGATCGTCTGCCATGTCGTCCCGCACCGCACCCCGCAAGACCTTCCGTATCTGCGCCATTGCTGCTGGCCTACTCGCCAGCGGTGTCGCCCTGGCTGATGCACAGCTCGACCCCCAGCTGGTGCAGCGCATGGGCGCGGCCGGTGTGGCTGACGAGCTTGCAGTCGTCGTGACCTACAAGCAGTCCACACCTGTATCGGCGGCCCAGGTATCGGCGCTTCGCTCTCTGGGCATCGAGAAGGGCGTGACGATGCGCACCCTGCCGATCGCCGGTGCACTGGCGACGCCGGCCGAGATCCGCGCGCTCGCCAAGCGCGACGATGTGGTCTCGATTTTCTGGAACGCCCCGCTTCGCTACTTCAACAAGGAGCAGCGCGAGATGTCCGGCGCGGCCCGCGCGGTGCAGAACCCCGCCGACTACGGCCGCGCGATCCCGTTCAGCGGCGCCGGCGTCGCGGTGATGGTCAACGACTCCGGCATCGACGCGACGCACGAGGACCTCAAGCTCGGCAACCACGTCGTGCAGAACGTGCTCGCGCCGCAGAACATCCTCGCCGAGCTCGCGCGTGAAGTGCAGCCGGGCATCGTGCCGATGACGTACCTGGAGAACCAGCCGAACACCGACCTCGGCTCCGGCCACGGCACGCACTGCGCCGGCACGGTCGGCGGCACCGGGCAGCGCTCTAACGGCCTTTACCGTGGCGTAGCGCCGGGCGCGAAGCTCGTCGGCTACGGCTCCGGCGGCGTGCTGCTGATCCTTGATGCCGTCGGCGGCCTCGACTACGCGGCCACCAACCAGTTCAGCTACAGCGCGCCGATCCGCGTGACCAGCAACTCCTGGGGCAGCAGCGGCAAGTTCGAACCGCTGAACCCGGTCAACGTCGCAACCTACGAGTTGTACAAGCGCGGCATCGTCAGCGTTTTCGCCGCCGGCAACGACGGCGCGGGCGAAGACACGCACAACCCGTATGCGCAGGCACCGTGGGTGATCTCGGTCGGCGCCGGCGAGAAGGACGGCGTGCTGACGAACTTCTCCTCGCGGGGCAAGCGCGGCGAGACCGGCACGTTCACCATGCCCGACGGCAAGAGCTGGACCTATATCAACGAGCCGACCGTAGTCGCCACCGGCGTGGACATCGTTTCGACCCGTGCCAACACCGGCGCGCTGCCGCCACTCGCAGCCGGGCAGGACGCGAATCTCGCGCCCGAGCATTTCCCGTTCTACACGCACTCGAGCGGCACCTCGATGGCGACGCCGCACGTGGCGGGTGTGGTGGCACTGATGTACGAAGCGAATCCGAACCTCACGCCCGCGCAGGTGCGCAGCATCATCGAGCGCACCTCGACGAACATGACTGGACGCCTTGAATGGGAAGCGGGCATGGGCCATCTCAACGCCTACGCAGCCGTTGCCGAAGCGGCAGGCGTGCGCACCGGCTGGGGCGCGACGGTCAATGGCTTGCGCGAGTTCAATGCGAATGCGCTGCTCGCCCCGGGTGGCGCGCCGCTGCCGTTCTCGGTGGACTTCGCACCGGTCGGTACGCTGAAGGACTTCACGTTCGAAGTCGGCGATGACATCGCCTTTGTCTCCGCTCGCGCGGTGATCGGCGAAAACACGCTGGCGATCTCGCTCATCGACCCGGATGGCAACCGCTACGCCTCGTCGATCGCGCTTCCGGTGC
>CADCUA010000619.1 GCA_902805755.1 uncultured Lysobacter sp. | reverse complement strand
GCGAGCGGGTGATCGGTTCGCGCATCAGCGGGTTGATCGACACGCCGGCGAGGCCGACCCAGCTTTCGGACCGGATCGGGCCGCGGCCGTCCAGCGGCACGCCGTCGGAGTCGATCACGCGGCCGAGCAGGCCTTCGCCGACCGCGACTTCGCCTTTCTGGCGCGTCGCGACCACGCGCGCGTTCGGCAGCAGGCCGTCGAGGTGCGCGGTGGGCATGAGGAAGGTGCGGTCGCCGGAAAAGCCGACCACTTCGGTATCCACCCAGCGCCCGCCGGAGGTTTCCACGCGGCAGCGCGAGCCCATGGGCGCGCTGCAGCCGGAGGCTTCCAGGGTGAGCCCGACCGCGCGGCGCAGCACGCCTTCGCGCGTCAGGCCCAGCGATTCGGTGCGTGTATCGGTATCGCGCAGGCGCGCGGCCAGGCGCAGGTTGCGCGCTTCTTCCCAGTGGGTGGCGGCGACCTGGCTCATGCGGATGCTCCGTTCGCGTCGATCGTGGCCTGCAGGCAGGCCTGCAGGCGCGTGGCCAGCGTGCCGTCGATGCGCACACTCTCGCTGTGCAGGCGCAATTCGCCGCGTGCGAGCGTGACATCGCCGCTCAGGCGCACGCCTTCGAGCGTGGAAAGATGCGGGCGCAGCGCGCCGAGATCGTCCGGGTGCAGGCGCAGCTCGATCTCGCGGCTGCCGCTACCGACCGCGTCCAGCGCTTCGCGCACGAGCTCGGCGAGCAGCGTCGGATCGGCGATGTAGGCGCGGCCGATCAGCGCACCGGCTACACGCACGGCAAGTTCGCCCAGCGCCTCGCCGACCTCGGTGTCCAGGCGCGCCAACGGACGCGTGAAACTGTCGAGGATGCCTTCGATCTGCGCGACGACGCGGCGGATCTCGGCCTGTCCCTGTGCACGGCCGTCGGCATGGCCGCGGTGGAAGCCTTCGTCGTAGGCCGACTGCTCGATCGCCTGCAGTTCCTCGACGCTGGGCAGCGTCGGCGGTGGCGGGCCGGGCTCGGCTTCGAATTCGGGCGCGGCATCGAAGCCGGGCGCCATCCAGCGCAGGATCTCGCCGTTCATACGAACGCCTCGGCCTTCGCGGCGAGCTGGATCGTGCCGGCCTCGGCCATCTTGCGCACGATCGTGAGGATCTCTTTCTGCGCGGCCTCGACTTCAGCCAGCCGCACCGGGCCGCGCGCTTCCATGTCGTCTTTCAGGTTCTCGGCCGCGCGCTGCGACATGTTGCCGGTGATCTTGTCCTTGACGCGCTGGTCGGCGCCACGCAGCGCGACGGCGAGCTTGTCATTCGGGATGTCGCGCAGCACCGCCTGCATCGCGCGATCGTCGATATCGGCGAGGTTGTCGAACACGAACATCAGGTCGCGGATGCGCGTGCTCAGCCCGCCGTCGACGTCGCTCATCGACGCGAGGATCTTCTCGTCCTGGCCCGAGTCCATGAAGTTGAGGATGTTCGCCGCGACCTTGACGCCGCCGACCGACGAGGACTTGATGTTCGAGCTGCCGGCAAACTGGCGCGCGAGCACGTCGTTGAGTTCGTTCAGCGCATGCGGCGGAATGCCGTCGAGCGTGGACAGGCGCAGCAGCACGTCGACACGCGCGCGCTCGGGGAAGCACTTGAGCACTTCGGCGGCGTGGTCGGCATCCAGGTGCGCCAATACGATCGCGATGATCTGCGGGTGTTCATCGCGGATGAGCTCGGCAATCGCGCGCGCTTCCATCCATTTCAGCGAATCCAGGCCCGAGGTGTTGCGGCCCATCAGGATGCGGTCGATCAGGCTGCCGGCGCGCTCTTCGCCCAGTGCCTGCACCAGCACCGAACGCACGTATTCGTCCGCGCCGGCGCCGAGGCTGGGCTGGCCCAGCACGTCGACGAAATCGTCGAACACGCGCGTGACCGAATCGCGTGCAACGCCGCCGACCGTGGTCATCGCCAGGCCCAGCTTCTGCACCTCTTTCGCATTCATGTGCCTCAACACTTCGGCCGCCTGCTGCTCGCCCAGCGAGAGCAGGACGATCGCGGCGCGCTGCACGCCGGTGAGTTGTTCGTTAGCTGCCATCCGCCGCCACCCAGTCCTTGATCACATTCGCCACGCGCTTGGGGTCGGTCGCGACCGCCTGCCGCGCGACCTCGACCTTGTCGTCGAAGCTCAGCATTTGCGGAACTCCCGGGACAGGCCCCTGCAAGCCCGGTGCCTGCGCTGCGCCGAGGCTGACCTGCACGTCGTCGTCGCCGACGAGTTCGGCAGTCGTATCGGTTGCGCGCTGCGGGCTGCGGGGGGCGACAAGCTGGCGGAACGTCGGGCGGATGACGAACAGGATCACGGCCAGCAGCGCGAGGCCGCCGAGAATCGTGCGCAGCAGCCCCTGCGCGCGCGGGTCCTGCCAGATCGGCGGCGCGTCCTCGGCGCCGGCCAGCTCGTCACGCGCGAACGGCGCATTGACGACCGAGACGGCATCGCCGCGCTGTGCATCGAAGCCGATCGCCTGCTGCACCAGCGTCTCGATGCGCTTGAGCTCTGCCGCGGTCAGCGCACGCGTGGTCGGCTTCGCGTCCTTGCCCTTGCCGGGCGCGCCGGCCACGTTGTCGACGAGCACGGCGGCGGTCACGCGGCGGATGCGGCCCGGCGCCTGGCGGGTGTGGGTGAGCGTGCGGTCGACTTCGAAGTTGCGCACTGCGGTGCGCGAGCTCGGCCCGCCCGCTGCCGCCGGGGCAGCCGCGCCCGGGGCGGCCCCCGGCGCGCCGGGAGTGTTCGCTACGCTGCCCGGCACGCCCTGGGCGACCGCGCCCGGCGCGCCTGCTCCGCCGGCGGTGCTCATTTCTGAAACCTGCTCGCTACGCACGACCGACGCTTCCGGTCCGTAGACCTCGCGGGCCTCCTCGGTCTGGTTGAAGTCCATGTCCACGCTGACCTGCGCGCTGACGCGGCCCGGGCCGGCCATCGGCTCGAGCAGTTCCTGGATGCGCTGGACGTAGACGGCTTCCTGGCGGCGCTGCTGGTCGAACTGCTTGGCGCCGATCGCCGCTTCGCTGGTCGGATCGGGATTGGAAAGCATGCGGCCGAACTGGTCGACCACGGTGACGTTCGCGGTCGGCAGGCCCGGGATGCTGGACGAGACGAGGTGCACGATCGCATCGACCTGGTTCTGCTCCAGCGCCTGCCCGCTCTTGAGCTGCAGCACCACCGAGGCGCTCGCCGGCTCCTTCTGGCGCGTGAACGCGCTGGGCTTGGGCAGGGCGAGATGCACGCGCGCCTCGCGCACCGGGCGCAGGTTCGCGATCGTGCGGGCGAGTTCGGTTTCCAGCGCGTGCTGGTAGCGCGCGTTCTCGACGAACTGGCTGGTGCCGAAGCCCTGGTCGCCCTGCATCGTCTCGAAGCCCTTGTCGGCGTTGCCCGGCAGGCCGGCCGAAGCCAGCGCGAGTTTCGCCTCGCTGAGGCGCTCGACCGGCACGGCCAGCGCGCCGGTGCCCGGATCGATGCGGAACGGGATCTGCGAGGTCATCAGCAGCTCGGACGCTTCGTTCGTCGACTTCGGGTCGAGGCCGGCAAATACCGGCACGTAATCGGGCTTCTGGGTGAAGAAGAACAGCCACAGCCCGAGCGCGATCGCGACGGCAACGATGCCCAGCAACGCGAGCTGGCGCAGCGCCGGGATGTCCTGCAGGCGGCCGAGGTTCTTGAGGCTGTCGGGCTTGGGGAGGGCGAGAGCGCTCATGGTCGGGCGGGGCCTGGGCGGGAGTCAGTCGGGATGTGCGGTTGGAACCGGTGAAGTGCAGCGTTCAGCTCGGCATGCATCAGATCGGCATGTTCATGACGTCCTGGTAGGCCTGGACGAGGCGGTTGCGCACCTCGACCGTCGCCCGGAACGCGACCTGCGACTGCTGCATCGCGACCATGACGCGCGCCAGGTCGGCACGCGGGTCGCCCATTTCGAAGGCCTGCTGGAGCTCGCCCGCGTTGCGCTGGGTGGCGCTGACCTTGTCGATCGCGTTGTTGAGCGTCTGCTCGAAGCCCGGCGCCTGCGCGGCGTTGCCGACACCGCCAACCCCGTTCTGCCCGATGCCGCCGATCGCGTTGCTCGCACCGACGTCCGCGGTCGCGCCGCGCGTACGGGTCTCGTGTGCGCGGATCTGGGAGAGGATCGAGGAAATCGCGTCGGTCATGGTCGGCGGAACCGTCACGGGAACTTGCCAGGTACTAGGCAAGCGCCGTGCCAGCCACGCGCCGGTATCCCGTCAGTGCCTGTTCACCCTAGCGGCATGCGCACGTCTCGCGCCGCGCGGCAGTTACCGCGACTGGCTCGCCGTCGCCGGGTTTTCGATGAAACGCAGCATCGCCGGCAGCACCTGCGGCGTGCGACCCGGGTCGTACAGCCCCTGCAACGGCGCGATATGGCCGCCGCCGGGCAGCTCCAGCAACGCGGCCGGCACGCCGTGGCTCTGCAGCCGGCGTGCCATCTGGCGGCTGTCTCGCACTTCCACGACGCCGTCGGCATCGCCGTGGACCAGCAGGTACGGCGGCTCGTCGCCGTCGACCGCATTGACCGCCTGCGCGCGCGGCCACTGCGCCGGGTCACCGAAGATCGGCACGTACTGGCCGGTGATCGCGAAGTCGTACGGCCCGGCCAGCCCGATCACGCCGGCAAGGTCGCGTGGGCGCATGCCATGCGCCTGCAGGTAGCGCGCGTCGGCGCCGAGCAGGGCGGCGATCTGTGCACCGGCCGAGTGACCAGCGAGGAAGATCCGTGCGGGATCGCCGCCGTAGTCGCGCGCGTGCAAGCGCGTCCACGCCACCGCACGCGCACCGTCCTCGACGAACGCCGGAAAGCCCGCGCGCGGGTAGGTGCGGTAATCGGCCACGACCGCCAGCACGCCGTGCTGGGCCAGCCGGCGTCCGACGAAGCGGTATTGCTCGCGCGTCCCGCGTTGCCAGGCGCCGCCGTAGAAGAACACCACCACCGGCGCCGGGCGAGCGGTCGGGCCCTGCGGCCGGTACACATCCAGCGACAGGCCAACATCGGCCGCGAACGACACCGTCGCCTCGGGTGCGTCCAGACCCCGGTTCGCGAACGACAGCGCCGCACGCTCGCAGCCACTGGCCAACAGGGCGCCAAGCGCCAGCGCGGAGTTGGCGAGGATTGAACGTGTTCGCATCAAGGTCTCCAGAAATCCAGTGGCAGGTCGTGCTGCAGCTACGCCGCGCGGCACGCCGGTGGATGCAGGTCGCGGCGCAAGCGCGTGGCTGCGTGCATGGCGGGTTCAGCCGCGCTGCGGTCATGGCGTCTATGCGGGTTGCGACTTTCACGGCGGATGAAACACCGCGGCCGTGGTCCTATCCGTGTGATTGTGTCGCGCAATGTGCGGCTTGAAGCCTGT
>CADCUA010000618.1 GCA_902805755.1 uncultured Lysobacter sp. | reverse complement strand
TGCGTCAGACCGCCGAACGGTGGTGCACCGTGCGCTGAAATTCGCGGCGCATCAGCGCGAGCCCGCAAAAAACAAAAGGCGCCTTCCGGCGCCTTCTGTCACAGCCTTCGGTACGTCGTAATCAGGCGGCTTCGCCGACCACGATGACCTTGACGGTGGTTTCGATATCGGCGTGCAGGCGCACGACGATCTCGTATTCGCCCGTGCGACGCAGCGGGCCTTCGCCCAGCACGACTTCGGACTTGTCGACCTTGTGGCCGTGCTTGGTCAGCGCATCCGCGATGTCGCGCGGGCTGATCGAGCCGTACAGCTTGCCTTCGGTGGACGCATTCGCGCTGACCGTAACCTCGAAGCCCTCGAGCGCGGCTCGGCGGCCTTCGGCGCCTTCCAGCTGGGCCTTCGCCTTGGCTTCGTAATCGGCGCGACGTGTTTCGAAGTCGGCCAGGTTCGTCGCCGTCGCCGGCACGGCCTTGCCTTGCGGCACGAGGAAGTTGCGGCCGTAACCGGGCTTGACGGTGACCTTGTCGCCGAGGCGGCCGAGGTTGGTCACGTTCTGCAGAAGAATCAATTGCATGGATTTATTCCGTATTCGTTAGCGACGCGGGCGCCGCAGCGATGGCTGTCCGAATGACAGGGAATCCGTCGGCCCACGGCCGCACCAGAGGCGCGGACCGGCCGAAACGGATCAGGCGTTGTGGTTGTCGGTGTACGGGATCAGCGCGAGGAAACGCGCGCGCTTGATCGCCGTGGCCAGCTGGCGCTGGTACTTGGCCTTGGTCCCGGTCACGCGGCTCGGCACGATCTTGCCGGTCTCGGTGAGGTTCTGGCGCAGGGTGTTGAGATCCTTGTAATCGATCTCTTTGACGCCCTCGGCGGTGAATTTGCAGAACTTGCGGCGGCGGAAGAACTTGGACATGGGAGTGTTATTCCTGGAAGGCGTGATCAGGCGGCTGCGTTGTCGGCGGAATCGGCAGTGCCGATCGCGTTGTCGCCGTCTTCGTCACGGCGACGGCGTTCGCCGCGCTCGGGCTTGTCACCCTTCTCGTCCTTGAACTTCATGATCAGGGACTGCTCGGTGTCCGGGCCGTCGCGCTTGATGACGAGGTGGCGCAGCACGGCATCGTTGAAGCGGAAACCGTCGACGAGCTCGTTCAGAACGGCCTGGTTGCACTCGATGTTCAGCAGCACGTAGTGCGCCTTGACCAGGTTGACGATCGGGTACGCCAGCTGGCGGCGGCCCCAGTCTTCCAGACGGTGGATCTTGCCTTCGCCGCCTTCGATCAGACCGCGATAGCGCTCGATCATGGCCGGCACCTGCTCGCTCTGGTCCGGATGGACCAGGAACACGACTTCGTAATGACGCATGGTGTTGTCCTTGTGGATGAAGGTCGCGCCTGTCGGCGGACCGGATCAGCCCCCCGCCACCCGGTGCGGGCGCGGTGGAGCAAGGTCTCCATCGGGCCGGGCCCGAGGAAGCCGGCGAGTATGGCAGGCCGGCGGTGGCGGAGCAAACCAAAGCCGGGCGGCGCGTCCTCGTGGTGGGCCTTCGCGGCGCGGGCCGGAACCGCATGGCCCGCCGCATCCGCGAGGCGACCGGCACCGCCCCGGAGCCCGTGCCGGACTGGGATGCCGCGCTGGCCGCCGATCCGGGCACGCCCCTCCTCCTCGACGCGCCGCTCGACCGGGGCGCAGTGGACTTGCGCGCAGGGCTAGTGCTGCTCGCGGCCC
>CADCUA010000617.1 GCA_902805755.1 uncultured Lysobacter sp. | reverse complement strand
TTGATTTGCTCGACCGCGCGCAGCACGCCCTTGCCCAGGTAGCGGGCGGCGTCGCCGTCGCGCAGCTCGATGGCCTCGCGCGAGCCGGTCGACGCGCCCGAGGGCACCGCCGCGCGGCCCATCGTTCCCGATTCCAGCAGCACGTCGCACTCGACCGTGGGGTTGCCGCGGCTGTCGAGGATTTCGCGGGCGTGGATCTTGGCGATCGTGGTCATCGGGGTGCTGACGCTCCGTATCAGTGAAAGGTGGGGGATGGGTTTGATCAGGTGATCAGGCTTGCGATTCGATGAAGCCGCTGCGCTTGGTGACCTGATCGATCGCAAGCAGCGTTTCGAGCAGTTCGCGCATGCGTGGCAGCGGCCATGCATTCGGGCCGTCGCTGAGCGCCTTGTCGGGCTCGGGATGGGTTTCCATGAAGATGCCGCTGATGCCGACGGCCATCGCCGCGCGCGACAGCACCGGCACGAACTCGCGCTGGCCGCCGCTCTTGCCGCCGGCGCCGCCGGGCAGCTGCACCGAGTGCGTCGCATCGAACACGACCGGGCAACCGGTCTCGCGCATCACGCTCAGCGAGCGCATGTCGGACACCAGGTTGTTGTAGCCGAAGCTCGCACCGCGCTCGCACAGCATGATGTCGCGGTTGCCGGTCGCGAGCGCCTTCTCGGCGACGTGCTTCATTTCCCACGGGGAAAGGAACTGGCCTTTCTTGATGTTCACCGGCTTGCCGGCGCGCGCGACGTTCTGGATGAAGTCCGTCTGGCGGCACAGGAACGCCGGGGTCTGCAGCACGTCGACAACCGCGGTCACTTCATTGAGCGGCGTGTATTCGTGCACGTCCGTCAGCACCGCAACGCCGAGCTGGCGCTTCACTTCGCTCAGCACCTTCAGGCCTTCTTCCATGCCCGGGCCGCGGAAACCGGACACCGAGGTGCGGTTCGCCTTGTCGAAGCTGGACTTGAAGATGAAGGGGATGCCGAGCTCGCCGGTGATTTCCTTCAGCCGGCCCGCGGTCTCCAGCTGCAGCTGCATCGATTCGATGACGCAGGGCCCTGCGATCAGGAAGAACGGCTTGTCGAGGCCGATGTCAAAGCCGCACAGGTTCATCGCTTGCTCCAGTGATGGGACAGGCCCCGGGGCAGCCGGGGATACGCAGTGGCATGCGAAATGCGGCCGTGCGCGCGTGAACGCAAGGCCGCGCCGGGCTCAGGCGCCGGCTGCTTCCGCCACCGGCTGGGCCGTGGCCGCGCGCTGCGCCCGGTTCTGCCGGGCGGCGCGGATGAACCCGATAAACAGCGGGTGGCCGTCGCGCGGGGTCGACAGGAACTCCGGATGCGCCTGGCAGGCCAGGAACCACGAATGGCGGTCGCGCGGCAGTTCGACCATCTCGACCAGCAGGTCGTCCATGGACTTCGCACTGATGACCAGGCCCGCTTCTTCCAGCTGCGCGCGGTAACGGTTGTTGAACTCGTAGCGATGACGGTGGCGCTCGCCGATCACGTCCGCGCCGTACAGCTCGCGTGCCAGCGAGCCCGGCTTCAGGCGCTGGTCCTGCAGGCCCAGGCGCATCGTGCCGCCGAGGTCGGAGTTCGCGTTGCGGCGCTCGATCTCGCCGGACGAGGTGCGCCATTCCGTGATCAGGCCGATCACCGGGTGCGGCGAGTTCTTGTCGTTCTCGGTGCTGTTGGCGCCTTCCAGTCCCGCCACGTGCCGGGCGTAATCGACCACCGCCGCCTGCATGCCGTAGCAGATGCCGAAGTACGGCGTGCCGGTCTCGCGCGCGTGGCGCGCGGTCAGCACCTTGCCTTCGAAACCGCGGTCGCCGAAGCCGCCGGGCACGAGGATGCCGTCGACGCCGTCCAGCGCCGCCTCGGCACCGAGCTTTTCGATATCGGTTGATTCCAGCCACTTGAGGATCACACGCGTGCGCTGGCGCAGGCCGCCGTGCTTGAGCGCTTCGGCGATCGACTTGTACGCGTCCTGGTGGTCGACGTACTTGCCGACCACGCCGATCGTGACCTCGTCGTCGGGATGCTCGCTGGCGTCCAGCACCGCGCTCCACTCGGCCAGGTCCGCCGGACCCGCATCGAGCCGCAGGCGCTCGATGATCAGATCGTCCAGCCCTTCGTCGTGGAAGCGCAGCGGCATCTGGTAGATGTTGTCGAGGTCGACCGCGGAGATCACCGCGCGCTCGGACACGTTCGTGAACAGCGCGATCTTGCGGCGCTCCGAATCCGGCAGCGGCTGCTCGGAGCGGCACAGCAGGATGTCGGGCTGGATGCCGATCGAACGCAGCTCCTTGACCGAGTGCTGGGTCGGCTTGGTCTTGAGTTCGCCCGCCGCGGCGATCCACGGCACCAGCGTGAGATGCATGAACATCGCGTTTTCAGGGCCGCGTTCGCTGCGGATCTGGCGGATCGCCTCGAGGAACGGCAGCGACTCGATATCGCCCACGGTGCCGCCCACCTCGACCAGCGCGACGTCGAAGCCATCGATCGCCTCGGCGATGCAGCGCTTGATCTCGTCGGTGATGTGCGGGATGACCTGCACGGTGCCGCCGAGGTAATCGCCGCGGCGCTCCTTGCGGATCACGTTGTCGTAGATGCGGCCGGTGGTGATCGAGTTCTTGCGGCTCAGGCGCGTGCGCAGGTAGCGCTCGTAATGGCCGAGGTCGAGGTCGGTCTCCGCGCCGTCGTCGGTGACGTAGACCTCGCCATGCTGGAACGGGCTCATCGTGCCCGGGTCGACGTTGATGTAAGGGTCGAGCTTCATCATCGTCACGCGCAGGCCGCGCGCTTCGAGGACGGCGGCCAGCGAGGCCGCGGCGATGCCCTTGCCGAGCGAGGAAACCACGCCGCCGGTGACGAACACGACCGGAGTGACGGAACGCTGGGGAGTCATGCAAATGCTGCCGCTGGAAAGCCGTAGTTTAGCGGCAGGCCGATGCGGCTGCGACGGTTTCACTTGCGCGCTCGCGCTTGCACGGGCAAATCGACCCGTTCCCTGGCGGCCCGTCGCAGTCCTGCAGCGGCGGCTGCCGTCCCGCCGCTGGATGCACTTCACACACCGCACGCTCGAGTTCACGTTTACCCGTTCACGCCAGCCACGGCCGCGTCTCGGCCTACGCGACCCCGATCTGAGACGGTGCCGCTTCCCTTTCCGAGACGCTGCTCCGGCAGCTTGACCGCCCCGTGCCCCAAGCCCATCCTCGCCGGTCCAAGCCGGCCGCCCCGCCGGCGAAAAGCAGCTCAATGAACACTCGTTACAACGCCGCCGACATCGAAGTCCTGTCGGGCCTGGACCCGGTCAAGCGCCGGCCGGGCATGTACACCGACACCACCCGGCCGAACCACCTCGCGCAGGAAGTCATCGACAACGCGGTCGACGAGGCGCTCGCCGGCCACGCAAAAATGATCGAGGTCACGCTGCACAGCGATGGCAGCTGCTCGGTCATCGACGACGGCCGCGGCATGCCGGTGGACATCCATCCGGAAGAGAAGATCCCGGGTGTCGAACTGATCCTCACGCGCCTGCACGCGGGCGGCAAGTTCAGCAACAAGAACTACACGTTCTCCGGCGGCCTGCACGGCGTCGGCGTCAGCGTGGTCAATGCGCTGTCGACGCTGGTCGACGTGCGTATCCGGCGCGACGGCAACGAATACCGCATGACGTTCAAGGACGGCTTCCGCGCGTCCAAGCTCGAAATCATAGGCACCGTCGGCAGGAAGAACACCGGCACGCGTGTGCATTTCTGGCCCGACCCGAAGTACTTCGACACGCCGAAGTTCAACGTGCGCGCGCTTCGCCACCTGCTGCGCGCGAAGGCGGTGCTGAGCCCGGGCCTGACCGTGCGCCTGCTCGACGAGGCCTCGGGCGAGAAGAACGAGTGGTACTACGAGGACGGCCTGCGCGATTATCTGCGCGGCGAACTCGCCGACCGCGAACTGCTGCCGCCGCAGCTCTTCGTGGGCTCGATGAAGAAGGACACGGAAATCGTCGACTGGGCGGTCGCCTGGCTGCCCGAAGGCGAGCTCGTGCAGGAGAGCTACGTCAACCTGATCCCGACCGCGCAGCACGGCACGCACGTCAATGGCCTGCGCACCGGCTTCACCGACGCGCTGCGCGAGTTCTGCGACTTCCGCAACCTGCTGCCGCGCGGCGTGAAGCTCGCGCCCGAGGACGTGTGGGACCGCGTCGCGTTCGTGCTCAGCATCAAGATGGCCGACCCGCAGTTCTCGGGCCAGACCAAGGAGCGCCTGAGCTCGCGGCAGGCGGCCGGGTTCGTCGAAGGCGCGGCGCACGATGCGTTCTCGCTGTGGCTCAACCAGCACGTCGAGCTCGGCGAGAAGATCGCGCAACTGGCGATCGACCGCGCGAGCGCGCGGCTGAAAACCGAAAAGCAGATCACCCGAAAGAAGATCACCCAGGGCCCCGCCCTGCCCGGCAAGCTCGCTGACTGCACGTCGCAGGACCTCTCGCGCACCGAGCTGTTCCTGGTCGAAGGTGACTCCGCCGGTGGCAGCGCGAAGCAGGCGCGCGACAAGGACTTCCAGGCGATCCTGCCGCTGCGCGGCAAGATCCTCAACACCTGGGAAGTGGCGTCGGGCAGCGTGCTCGCATCGCAGGAAGTCCACGACCTCGCGGTCGCGATCGGCTGCGACCCGGGCAAGCCCGACATCAGCGGGCTGCGCTACGGCAAGGTCATCATCCTCGCCGACGCCGACTCCGACGGCCTGCACATCGCGACGCTGCTGACGGCATTGTTTCTCAAGCACTTCCCGGCGCTGGTCGATGCGGGCCATGTGTTCGTCGCGATGCCGCCGCTGTTCCGCATCGACTACGGCAAGCAGGTGTTCTACGCGCTGGACGAAGAGGAAAAACGCATCCTTCTCGAGAAGATCGAGCGCGAGAAGCACTCGAAGAAGAAGGGCTCGGGCGGCGCGATCAACGTGACGCGCTTCAAGGGCCTGGGCGAGATGAACCCGGGGCAGTTGCGCGAATCCACCGTGCACCCCGACACGCGCCGTCTGGTGCAGCTGACGGTCGAGGACGACGACGGCACCGGCGCATTGATGGACATGCTGCTGGGCAAGAAGCGCGCGTCCGACCGCAAGGCGTGGCTGGAGACCAAGGGCGACCTGGCGACGCTGGAGGTCTGACAGCCGCTACATCGCTGCAATGCCGCGCACGAAAGGCCCATGCAAACGCATGGGCCTTTTGTTTTCAGCGAAGGCGCGCTCAGGGCAGCGTCACGAACTGCCCGAGGAATGCGCGCGCCGATGATGTGTCGAGCCGGTAGATCACGTTCGACGCCTTGCAGAACGCATCGCCCGTGATGGTGGTGCCCGCGATCGTGGTCGTCTCGGCGGCGCCGGCGCCGATGAAATTTGGACCGCCCGAAT
>CADCUA010000616.1 GCA_902805755.1 uncultured Lysobacter sp. | reverse complement strand
GACTCCTGCACTTCCGCAACGTCCGGGCAGCAGGTACCTGCGAGGCGTATCGAGCCGGAACGGGCCAGTGCCACCGGGTCGGCCTTGAGCCGCTGCATGAAGTCCGCGGGATTGGTGATCGTGCCGCCGGCCGGGCCCTGGATCGCGACCCAGCCGTCGCGGCCGCCGGCCTTGGCGAGGTAGACGGCGGCATCGCAGATGTCGATGACCTGCGACCATTCCAGCACCGCGGGCATGCTGTCGACGAACGGAAAATGCGACACGCCGACCGAGCAGGTGGAGCGGATCGTGGTGCCGGCGTCGTCGATCACGAACCGCGTGGAGCGCACGCGTTCGACCAGGCGTTCGGCGAGCGCGGCGCATTGCGCGGCTTCGGCCTGGCGCGCGACCAGCAGGAATTCCTCGCCGCCCCAGCGCACCGCGTAATCGGAATCGCGGATCACCGTGTTGATCACCTGTGCGTACTCGCGCAGTACGCGATCGCCCACGGCATGTCCGTAGCGGTCATTGATCTGTTTGAAATGGTCGATGTCGACCATCATGAAAATCATGTCGCAGTTCGGTGGCCGGACCGGCTCGGCATACGAGCGGCAGACCTGCGCGACGTCGATACCGACCTGGCTGGCCAGGTAGCGGCGATTGCGAAGCTCGGTCAGCGGATCGGTGAACGATGCGTGCTCGAGCTGTTCGTTCGCGTGTTCGAGTGCTTCGGTGCGTTCGCGCACGAGCTGCTCCAGCGCGCGGCGGCCCGCCTCGATCTGCCGCAGGCGCAGGCGCGCGGCAAGCCAGATCGCGCCGCCCACGCCGGCGAGCAGCAGCATCAGGAACCAGGCGGTCTGCCACAGCGGCGGTTCGATCTCGAACGCGAACGCGGCCACGTCGTCGGGCCAGGCTTGCCCCGTGCGCCGGGCCTGGGCTTCGAAGACGTACTTGCCGGCGCCGAGGTTCGCGTAACTGATCGGATGGTAGGTGCGCAGCTCGGTCCACTCATCGCCGGCGCCGCGCAGGCGATAGCGGTACAGCAGATCGGAATTGCGCCGGAACAGCGGTGCGGCGAAATCGAATTCGAAGCTGCGCGCGCCCGGCGCCAGCTTGTCGCCGGGCAACATCGGGGCGCCGGCCGCCAGCGCCGCGTGGATGATGACCTTCGGTGTGAGGAGCGCGGCCCCGCGCCCGCTTTCGACGTAGCGCATGAGGCCTTCGCCCGAGGCGAACCAGCGCTCGCCGGCAGCGGTTTCGAGCGATGCGGTGGCCGCGCCTTCCTGGTTCAGCAGGCCATCGTCGACGCCGAAGTTGGAAAAGTCCTTGCCGTTGAACCGTGACAGGCCACGGTTCGTATAGCTCCAGACATTGCCGTCGCGGTCGACCAGTACCTGCCATATGAAGTTGTCGACCAGCCCGTCCCGCGTGGTGTAACGCCGGATGCTGCCCTTCGCGTCGACATGGAACAGTCCGTCGCCGTTACTGCCCAGCCATACGCCGCCCCGCGCATCCGATGCGGTGTCCCAGACCGCCTGGTCGGTGAGGCCTTCGATCGCCGTCAGGTGCTGCACGCGCCCCTGCGGCGTGAGCACGAATGCGCCTTTCTGCAGCGAGCCGAACCAGAGCCGGCCACCGCGGTCCTCGCTGATGCTGATGACCTGCGCCTGCGCGAGTTCGGGGTGCGTGCTGGGCGAAATCACGCCGTCACGCAGCACGACGACGCCGCCCGATGTCGCGAGGAACAGGCTG
>CADCUA010000615.1 GCA_902805755.1 uncultured Lysobacter sp. | reverse complement strand
TCCGGCGCCGTGCACGCGGCGCCGATTTCATACCTGGAGTAGCGCATGGGCCTGGGCCACGTCCCCACCGGCAAGAATCCGCCGGACGAGATCAACGTCATCATCGAAATCCCGAAGGACGCCGAGCCCGTCAAGTACGAAGTGGACAAGGAGACCGGCGCGATCTTCGTCGACCGCATCCTGTCCACGCCGATGCGTTATCCGTGCAACTACGGCTATGTCCCGCACACGCTCTGCGGCGACGGCGACCCGGCTGACGTGATGGTGATCCTGCCGCTGCCGCTGGTGCCGGGTTCGGTGATCCGTTGCCGCCCGGTCGGCGTGCTGAAAATGAGCGACGAGGCCGGCAGCGACGAGAAGCTGCTCGCGGTACCGGTGGACAAGGTGTTCAACGGCTACAGCCACGTCGACGACATCAGCAAGGTGTCCCCGCACTGGTGCGAGCGCATCGGCCACTTCTTCGAGCATTACAAGGATCTCGAGAAGGGTAAGTGGGTCAAGATCGAAGGCTGGGGCGGCGCGGCGGAAGCAAAGAAGATCCTGGTCGAGGCGATCGAGCGCTACAACGACAGCAGCGACAAGCCGAACTTCTGAGGCTCCGCTCGCCACGCAACAAAAAAAGGCCGCCCATGGGCGGCCTTTTTCATGCATCCGGCTCTTACGCCGCGTGCCGGATGACCTGGCGCGTCGGCAGCTCGACCGCACTGCGGTAATGCGAGGCCGACATCCCGAACCGGGCGCGGAACGCGCGCGAGAAGCTGCAGGGGTTGTCGAACCCGCTGGCCGAAGCGACTTCCCCGATCATCATCGAGGTCGTGCGCAGCAGCTCGGCCGCGTGCTCAAGCCGCAGGCGTGCCGCGGCGGCCTGGGGGCTTTCGTCGAACAGCGCGTGGAAGGTCTTGGAGAAATACCAACTGGAGAAACTGGTCAGCTCGGCGAGCTCGGTGATGCGCACCATGCGGTCGCAGTGACCTTCCAGGTACATCAGCGAGCGCTGCAGACGGCCGAAGACCTGCCGCTTGCGATTGCGGGAGCGGCCGGGGCAACGCTCCACGCGGGCCGCAAGCTCACGCTGCATGCCGGTCAGGTGCAACAGCAGCGGCCACAGCGCGCTGGTTTCGGCAGCGGCGCCACCGGCGCCCGGTTCCTGCGTCGACAGCCGGCGGCTGGCATCGCGCCACAGGCGCAGCGCGGTGCGCGCTTCGCTGCGCGTTGCGCGGCCGCGGCCTGCGTAGAACACGCAGTCGGCCAACCGGCTGATCGCGCGCAGCGCATCCGCGCTCAGGCTCAGCCCGATGCAGACGCCGTGGCGATCAGCCTGTAGCGCCGGGCGCGAGTCGCGTTCGAATGCAATCCAGTCGCCGCCGCGCAGACGGAAGCGGCCTTCCTTCGCCTCGACCCAGCTGGTGCCACGCAGCTGCAGCCAGAGCGTGAACACGGCACCGGCGTGAACGCTGCCAAGGCGCGAGAAACCTACGCAACGCATCGGAGCGGCTTGCTGCGGCTCCAACGCAAGCAGCTGGCCGCGGTCCGACCACTGCGGGCCTGGATGGCCGACCGGGAGGTAATGAACGTCCATCGCGAAGCCCTTGTGACTGGATCAGGTAGCTTGTTTTGCCCAATCCACGCTCGGCTTGCAGGAAATTTGCCGGAGACTTGTCCGAATTTGTCGCGAAAGAAATCCGAAAGGAACTTCGCCTTTAAATTCAATTACTTGTTCGCGCCGGGCCAGAGCGCCTCGGGCGTCATCGGCAGCGTCATGAAGCCGATGTCGCCCCCGAGCGTCTCGGAAATCGACGCATAGAGGTGATTTCCGCCGGGCCCGACGCTGAAAGCCGTGCTCGCCGCGATGCGCGTCGTGTCCAGACAACGCGCGTCGGCATCGGCGCGCGGGGCCTCGGAGTCCGGGCCGACGTCGAGCACCGTGAGCCGTGCGGCGCAGCCTGCGCCCCGGTCCAGCAGGTAGACCACGCCGTCATGGCCCACGCTCCACTGCCGGTAGCGCAATACGGCCGGGCGGGCAGTCTGCAGTTGGCGCACGCTTGTCGGCGACAGGGCCAGGTCGGCCTGCCACAGCCCAGGGCGGCCCGGCCGCGTGAACAGCACCCGGTCGCGCGCGGCGTCCATGCGGACCTGGGCGACATCCTCGAGCGACGACAGGGCACGCCACGGCGTGCGTGAGCGGTCATAAAGCGTCAGGCGCACGCGGCCGCCTTCGGTCCCGGCCACCACCATCAGTCGCGAGGCGGTCGCGCCCGCTCCCGGCACGTAAACCGCCTGCACCGGCTCGCCTGCGGGCAACGGCAGACGAACGACGCGGCCGCTGGCGGGGCTGACCTCGTGCAGTGCAATCGCGTGGTCGCTGCCCTTGCCGACCACCAGCAGGCGCTCACTGTCGGGAGACCATTCGGCGAGATGGCGGGATTCCGGAAGCAGCCCGTCGATCAGCCGCAGCGAATCCGGCCGCCGCAGATCGGCCCACCAGAGCCCGAAGCGGCCCGACCGGTCCGACGCGAACGCAAGCTGCTGTCCATCCGGCGCCACCGAGGGCAGCCGGTCGCGTCCCGAGGACGGGAACAGCCGCGCCGGCGCGCCACCGCCGTCCAGATCGAAGCGGTACAGACCGAAATAATTTCGCTGTTGCGAGAACGCGAGCGCCGGAGCGCTGCGGGCCACGGCGGGCTGGTCGCCATCCGAGATGCCGATGTCATGCACCACGCCGGAGTCCAGATCCATGCGGTACAGACGGCTTTCGCTGTTCAACCAGCGTGCGAAGACGAGGCCGCGTCCGTCGGGCGTGAATGCCCATTGCCCGATATCCCCGCGCATATCGGTCAGGCGCGTCGCGGTTCCGCCCGCGGCAGGTAGACGCCAGAAATCGCCGAACGGCGCATTGCGGATGAAGACGATCCACAGCCCGTCCGGCGAATAGCGCGGAAATGCGTCGAGATCGCGAGCACTGGCCGCGTATTCGATGCGACGCCACGCACCGGTCGCCAGGTCCAGCACGCGCAGGCCACGGTCGTCGCCGAGCGTGCCGCGGCTGCTGAAGATCAACCCGCGGCCGTCGGGCGTCCAGTCGAAGCTCGGGCGGTTGTCTGGATCACAGCGGCCCACACGGCGGGCTGCGCCGCCGTTCGCCGGCTGCACCATGACGTCGCAATCCACGCCGATCCGTACCCGCATGAATGCGATGACGCGGCCGTCGGGCGACCAGGCCGGCGCCATGTCGTCGGCATCCGTCGGCTGGGTCAGCTGGCGCGCGGGGCTGGGGTCGGTGGTCTGCACCATGATCGCGGTGCCCCGCTGGCCCGAAGGCAGCGCCACGTAAGCGACCATCGAACCATCCGGCGACAGGCTGGGCGCCCCCTCGAACCCGGGAGAGGAGGTGATCAGGCGGTAATCCGGGCGCTCCGGCACGGCCGCGGCTGCAGCCGGAGGTTCCGCGTCGGCACGAGCGGCCGGATCGGGCGCGCGAAAGCGGGTCCAGACCAGCGCCAGGGCGAACAGGAGCGCGGCAAACGCAAGCACCGCGGCCCAGAGACCCCAACGCATCCGTGGCGTCGACGCCGCGCCCGACGGCAGTTCCGATGCGGCGTGCTCGGCGGTAACGCGCGTTGCAGCCGCGATATCGACGTCCTGCGCGATCGCGGCATCAGCCGATGCAGCCGTCCCCAACCATTCGACCGGCGCAAGCAGCCGGTAGCCGGTCTTGGCGATCGTCTCCACATAACGCGGGTCGCCACGCTCCTCGCCGAACGACTTGCGCAGCTGGGTGATCGCCTGCGTCAGCACGTCGTTCGTCGGCAGCGTGTCCGGCCAGACTCGGGCCAGCAGTGCATCGCGACTGACGACCCGGCCCGGCTGCTCCGCAAGCACCAGCAGCACGCCCATGGACTTGGGAGTGATGCGCGCAGGGCGACGCGCGCCCGGGGCATGCACCTCGCGCAGCGGAATGTCCACCTGGCATTCGCCCACGCGCAGCCGCTCGGAGGGTACCCGCGGCAATGGCTCGGACGGTCTGGACATCAGTCTCGGAGTTTGGGACGGCACCACCCCGGGCACCTACTGGGCTCACCGTAGGCGCGCCCCTCACACCGGCAGCACCGGCGCACGCCGCAGTGTAATCGGTACTGCTGAACGTCGGCGGGCTGCAAAGCGAGTGCCGGGCGGGTGTGCTAGCGATCGCAGGCTGCTCACCCACCCTGCACCGCTCCATACCCGGCGCCGGAATCGTCCGTTTCCAGCGACGGGCCAGGTCGGAAACAGCCGATCAAGCGGACTCGGCCCAGGCACGCCCGGGCGGCGCAGCGGCCAGCGCTCGCGCGGCCATGAATCCCGCGCGGCACTGAAATCGCGGCGTCAGGCCTTGTGGTACACCTCGGCGCCCGCCGCACGGAACTCGGCCGACTTCTCCGCCATGCCCTGCTCGATCGCGGCCGCCTCGGCTTCCTGCCCGGCCGCGTAGTCGCGCACGTCCTGCGTGATCTTCATCGAGCAGAAATGCGGGCCGCACATCGAGCAGAAATGCGCGGTCTTGTGCGCGTCCTTCGGCAGCGTGGCGTCGTGGTACTCGCGGGCGCGTTCGGGGTCTAGGCCGAGGTTGAACTGGTCCTCCCAGCGGAACTCGAAGCGTGCCTTGCTCATCGCATTGTCGCGCGCCTGCGCGCCGGGGTGCCCCTTGGCGAGGTCGGCCGCGTGCGCGGCGATCTTGTACGCCATCAGGCCTTCGCGCACGTCGTGCTTGTTCGGCAGGCCCAGGTGCTCCTTCGGCGTGACGTAGCAGAGCATCGCGGTGCCGAACCAGCCGATCATCGCCGCGCCGATCGCGCTGGTGATGTGGTCATAGCCCGGTGCGATGTCGGTGGTCAGCGGGCCGAGTGTGTAGAACGGCGCCTCGCCGCAGACAGCGAGCTGCTTGTCCATGTTCTCCTTGATCAGGTGCATCGGCACGTGGCCGGGGCCTTCGATCATGGTCTGCACGTCGTGCTTCCAGGCGATCTTCGTCAGCTCGCCCAGCGTCTCGAGCTCGCCGAACTGCGCGGCGTCGTTCGCATCGGCAATCGAGCCCGGGCGCAGGCCGTCGCCGAGCGAGAACGACACGTCGTACGCCTTCATGATTTCGCAGATTTCCTCGAAGTGCGTGTAGAGGAAATTCTCCTTGTGGTGCGCGAGGCACCACTTCGCGAGGATCGAGCCGCCGCGCGAGACGATGCCGGTCACGCGCTTCGCGGTCAGCGGCACGTAGCGCAGCAGCACGCCGGCGTGGATCGTGAAGTAGTCCACGCCCTGCTCGGCCTGTTCGATCAGCGTGTCGCGGTAGATCTCCCAGGTCAGTTCCTCGGCACGACCGTCGACTTTCTCCAGCGCCTGGTAGATCGGCACCGTGCCGATCGGCACCGGGC
>CADCUA010000614.1 GCA_902805755.1 uncultured Lysobacter sp. | reverse complement strand
CTCGCTCACGTCGCGGCGCGCATCGAAGCCGGTGTAATCGGGCCGCTCGCAACTGAAGCCCAGGCGCTCGGCCACGTCCGCCAGTGCCGTCACCTTGGTCGCATCGGGACCGCTTTCAAAACCGTGCGACAGGATGCAGTGGCCGCGTTGCGTCATTCCTACCTCTTTCATGGGGTTTCGTAGGGCAATGCCACCACGGCATCGCCGATGCGGACCACGCCGCCTTCGACGATGCGCGCGCACAGACCGCCATGGCCGCGCATGGCGTTGTAGCCGCCAGGCCCGAGCGCGTCTTCCATCTTCGAGCAGGGATCGCAGGGCGACGTGCCTTCGAGCACGACGTCGCCGATACGGAACCGCCGCCCTTTCAGTGCGATCACCGGAATGCCCGATACCACCAGGTTGCGGCGCAGCACCTCCGGTGCAACCGCGTCCATTCCCGCCAGTTGCGCGATCACCGGCAGATGCTCGGCCTGGATCAGCGTGACGCCGCGCTTGCCGCTGCCGCCCGCGTAGCGGTCCCCTACAAGTCCCGCGCCCGCGGCCGCCTGCACTTCATCGACCACGACGACAGGCGCATCGCGGCCGGGCCGCAATCCGATCCATTCGACCCGGCCGGCACGCGGCAGAGGCGCCATCAGGCGGCCGAGTGCGGAGTCGGCGGGAGGCAATCGCATGGTGGGCTCCGGAACGGGGCTGAATGCTAGCATCCGGGCCATGTTGCCCGACCTGCCGCCGCTGCCCGTCCACATCGATCCGCTGCCGTACGAAGCGCGCCTGGACAGCCGGCCGCGCGACCAGGTGGATCTCGTGGTGATCCACTGCACCGAGGTCCCCGACCTCGCGATGGCGCGTCGTTACGGCGAGCAGGTGCTCTACCCCGCGTCGGGCACCGGCAACAGCGGCCACTACTACATCGACCGCGACGGTTCGGTGCTGCAGTACGTCGCGTTCGATCGCATCGCCCATCACACCCGCGGCTACAACCCGCGCTCGATCGGCATCGAACTGGTGAATACCGGGCGCTACCCGAACTGGCTGGCGGCCGACCACCAGGCCATGGACGAACCGTATACCGACGCGCAGATCGACTCGCTGATCCGTCTGCTGCAGCGTCTGCAGGCCGAGCAGCCGAGCCTGCGCTTCGTTGCCGGCCACGAAGACCTGGACACCACGCAGGTGGAGGCGACGGATGACGCGAGCCGGATGGTGTACCGCAAGCGCGATCCGGGGCCTCTGTTTCCGTGGGCACAGGTGCTGCACGCCGTGAAGCTGGAGCGTTTGCAGCCTTAATCCGGGGCACAGGAACGCGTCCGCTCGTCGGTGGACGGTCCAGCTTAGAGCACCGCGCCGCGCTTGGTCCCGCTTCCGGTCACGCGGTCGAAGCGGTCATGTTCCCGCTGCGTGCGCTGGTGCAGCTTCCATGCCTCCCACTCGAGATCGGTCGCTGCCCGCGTACAACCGGCCTGGCTGACAAACCCGGCAATCAGGGCGCCGAGCGCATGCGCCGCCTGCACCGCCAGTGCGCGATGCCCGGCCTCGTGCTCCGTGATCGCGGCAGCTGCCGAGTCCCATCGCCGACGTACCACGTGCGGAGCAACGGCGCGCTGCACCCAGTGCGGCAGGGTGGTAGTGACATCGAGTTCGACCTGATGGTCGCCCACGCGGCAGCCTTTTCCGGTGTCTTCATAGACAGCCGTCCATTCCAGCTCCGCCGTGGTCAGCCCAGCAACGTGGCGCCCGTTCGGGCCGGCCGGGCCCTTGCTTAGAAGCTCCTGCCGCAGCGTGGCAAGTGTGCGACCTTCGACCTCGTAGCTCCGCGCATGGTCGCGGACCAGCACTTCGCCGCGCGCGCTGCCCAGCCACATCACCAGGACGATGGCCGTCGCCGAGTGCATGTCCCTGCGCATCTGCTGCTCCATGAACCGCATCGAATGTCGTCCTGACTGGATGACCACACGCGACCTGAAGCGGCGCGGGCAGCCAATATAATGCCGGCCCGGCAACCGGCTCACCTGATGACAACCTCACCCGTCTGCGAACTTATCGAGCTGCTGTCCCTGGAGCGCCTCGAGGACAACCTCTTTCGTGGCCAGAGCCGCGACATCGGCACGAAGTACGTATTCGGCGGCCAAGTACTCGGCCAGGCGCTGTCGGCTGCGCAGGCGACGTTGTCGGCACCGCGCAGCGCGCATTCGCTGCATGCGTACTTCCTGAAGGCCGGCGACATCGAAGCGCCGATCGTCTATCAGGTTGACCGCACGCGCGACGGCGGCAGTTTCTCGGTGCGCCGTGTCACGGCGATCCAGCACGGGCAGCCGATCTTCTTCCTGGCGGCATCGTTCCAGCAGGACGAGGACGGCGGCGAGCACCAGCTGTCGATGCCGGAAGTGCCGCAGCCCGAGGACATCGAGCCGGCGCCGGCGGTGCCCGAGCAGGTGATCGCGAAACTGCCGACGAAAGTGCAGCGCTGGCTGTCGCGCCACGGGCCGTTCGAATTCCGCCAGGTGTATCCGCGTGACGAGCTCAAGCCGCCGAAGCGCCCGCCCTACCAGCAGGTCTGGTTCCGCCTGACCGAGAAGATCGGCGACGATCCGGAGCTGCACCGCGCGATGCTCGCGTACGCGTCGGACTTCCACCTGCTCGGCACGGCGACGTTCCCGCACGGCATCAGCTATTACCAGCCGAACGTGCTGATGGCCTCGCTGGACCATGCGCTGTGGTTCCATCGCCCGTTCCGCGCGGACGACTGGCTGCTCTATTCGATCGACAGCCCGAGTGCGCAAGGCAGCCGCGGGCTCGCGCGCGGCATGATCTACGACCGCGAGGGACGACTGGTGGCGAGCACGGCGCAGGAAGGCCTGATCCGCGTTGCGCCCGACACCGCTGAAACACCCGCCACGGGTTCGAAGGAATAAACGATGCGCCAGGTCTTCAGCAGCCCCCGACTGGAAAACGTCGAAGGCGTTGCCCAGCTGCTGCGCGAGGCCGATATCGAGGTCCGCATCACGCAGGCGCGCTCGTACAAGGGCAATCGCCGCGGCGGCTTCAGCTACCGCGAGCAGGACAATGCACGGCCCGCGGTCTGGGTGGTGAAGTCCGAAGACCAGGTGCGTGCGCGCGAGATCCTGCGTTCAGCCGGTCTGATCGACTCGACCCGGCGCGACGAGGCGTACGCGACACCGACGTTCCGCATCGACAGTGCGGCCGTGCCGGCCGGCGGGGATGCGGCAAGCAAGCGCGCGTTCCGCATCAAGCTCGTACTGCTGGCGGGCATCATGGTGGTCGTCGGCCTTGCGATCGTGCGTTGGCTGCAGACACCGCCAGCGCCGTCGCTCGCATCGCCGCCGTTCAACGGGCGCGCGGCGGCGACGTTGCCCGCGGTCGCGGCGGCTGTGTTCCAGCACGAAATGGCGGATGTGCAACTGCCGGTGCTCTGCCTCGGTGTGGACGGGCGCGACGCGCCCACAACCCTCATCAATACGATCGCGCGCCGACCGTTCACGACCGTGCCCGCATCGCGGTGCCGCCGCATCGCCGACAGCGACACCGGCAGCGTGTTCCCGGCCACCGGCGAGCCGGCCGTGATCCTCGACGTGCATGACTTCCGCCCGTCCGCGCCCGATGCCGGGACGATCCGGGCGACGGCGTACCACCACCAGATGTACGGCAGCTACAAGACCCTGGAAGTGCGCCACGTACAGGGCGCATGGCGTGTCACCCGCACGATCCGGCACGTGTCCATGCGCGGCTGAGCCGCGCCGCCACGCGACGCCCGGCCCCGCCTATCAACCCGGGCTGAAGCGCCGCTCGCCCGATGCACGGCGCCCCCACGCGCGGCGGTATGCTCGATCGATGGGCAGCGAACACCATAATTCCGACGATCTGCGGCTGTTCCACACCAGCGAGCACCCCTGCGGGTACTGGCCGGAGCGCGCTGCACGCGATCTGGTGCTCGACCCGCGCGATCCGAGGCTGGCGCACTGGTATCCGCTGGCGCTGGGCTGGGGCTTTCGCCGCTCCGGCGACATCGTGTATCGCCCCCACTGCGGCGCCTGCCGCGCCTGCGTGGCGGTGCGCATCCCGGTGGACCGGTTCACGCCCAACCGCAGCCAGCGCCGCACGCTCGCGCGCAATGCGGACGTGCAGATGCGCGTGTGTCCCACGCACCGCACCGAGGAACAGCTCGCTTTGTACAGGCGTTACCTCGGCACGCGGCATGCCGGCGGCGGCATGGACAGCCACGGCCCCAGCGAATTCGACCAGTTCCTGATCGGCAGCTGGAGCGAGGGACGCTTTCTCGAATTCCGCGAGCCCTGCGACAAGGGCCCCGGCAAGCTGCTCGCGGTCGCGGTCACCGACATGACCGATGACGCGCTCTCGGCGGTCTACACCTTCTACGACCCCGACCACGCCGACCGCGGGCTGGGCACATTCGCGATCCTGCGGCAGATCGAATGGGCCCGCAGCCAGGGGCGTGCGCACGTCTATCTAGGCTACTGGCTCGCGGGCCACGGCAAGATGGATTACAAACGTCGCTTTCGCCCGCTGGAAGGCTTCGACGGCCGCCACTGGCGCGAGCTCGATGATGGAGAGGCTGCTTGAATCCAATGCGTCTGCTGGGCCGACCGGCTCTCTGGGTGGGCCTGGCGGCCTGTGCACTCATCGCCGGCTGCATCCGCGTCAACGTGCGCGACGGACGATCCGGCTCGATGGCCGGGTCACGTGGCGAGGCCATCCGCGTTGCAACGTACAACACATCGCTCTACGCGGAGACGACCGGCGGCCTGATCCAGCGGCTCGAAAACAACGATGAAGGCGCGCGCCGCATCGCGGCGGTGCTGCAACGCGTGCGCCCCGACATCGTGCTGCTCAACGAATTCGATTACGACGCGCAGGGCCGCGCAGCCGACCTGTTCCAGCGGCGTTACCTCGAGACCGCGCAGCCCGGTGGCGGCGATGCGTTGCGCTACCCCTATCGCTTCTTCGCGCCCGTCAACACCGGTGTGGCGAGCGGACTGGACCTGGACCGCGACGGCAGCGTCGGCGGCGAAGGTCGCGCCCGCGGCAATGACGCATGGGGCTATGGCCTGCACCCGGGCCAGTACGGGATGCTGGTGCTCTCGCGCTTCCCGATCGACACCGCGGCCGTGCGCACGTTCCAGCTGCTGCGCTGGAGCACGCTGCCCGGCGCGGTGCAGCCCGTGGATCCGGCGACGAAAGCACCTTGGTATCGCCCGGACGTGTGGCCGAAACTCCGCCTGTCTTCGAAGTCCCACTGGGACGTGCCGATCCGCACGCCGCAGGGCGCGCTGCACCTGCTTGCCGCGCATCCGACGCCGCCGGTGTTCGACGGCCCGGAAAACCGCAACGGCCTGCGCAACCACGACGAGATCCGCCTATGGG